>JAGADU010000068.1 GCA_017613435.1 Lachnospiraceae bacterium
CTTCTTTTAACAGAGAAAAACTGCAGGTTTCGTTCAAAACGAATTTCTGGATGTATTTTCTGGTTGTTGCCGGAGTATCTCTTATTCCGTTCGCCATCAAGGCGGTTGCATTAGCCTTCTTATTCGGTTTGCTCGGATTCGGAGTCAACAAGATTATCAAACAGCCTTACAATTATAAAGAGATGGTAAGGATGTCATTGTACATCACGGGTATTACGAATATTGTGAGAGCGGCAATCAACGCTTCTCCGGTTCGTCCTCCCTGGATGGTATTGAATGTTGCTTTTATTCTTATAGTCGGCATTTATTTGTTCTTCGCACTTGCGGGCGCAACGGAAGAAACCGGCCCTTCAAGTACAATTGTGTTCAATAAACCTTCGTCCGGAAAGTTTTCGGATGAGATTCCCGCTCCCGATCCTTTCGCCAGAAAGAATTACGCTGCGGGAGGCTTTTCGAGAAAAACCGAAACCGCGGTTGAAAAAGAAAACGTCAAAGCCGTAAGTCCGGCACCTTCGATTACCGCAACCACCTTGTTTACGCCCAAAAAAGAAGAGACGGTTTCGGAGACTCCTTCAGGTTATACGACCGAGACTCCGGCTCCTTCGAATATATCGTCATTTATTGATTTACATACAAAGAATACTTCCGTTGAAACTCAGCCTGCGGAAACATATGCCGAACCCGAAACGGCTTCCTACAGCGAGCCTGCGGTTTCATACAGCGAACCCGAGGTTCCCTACAGCGAGCCTGCGGTTTCATACAGCGAACCCGAACCCGCTCCCGCACCGTCGGCTGTGGTTAAGAGCGATCTGGGAACATTCGGCGGACTCGGCGGTATCCGTGTTTCCGACGGAGTATCCACCACCAAGAAGAGCAAGCCCAAATACGACAGACCCATCACCGCACCCGATGCGTATAACGGGCTCTATTACAGCGGTTCGGATTCCGAAGAAAGCTACGAAAGCAACTACGGCTCGGGATCACTTGCGGATCGCGGAGGTCTTTACGGAAAGACCATCGGTTCAAGCGAAACAAGCGACAATCCTTTTGCTTCGGTACTCGGAGCAAAACCCGCTGCGAGCGCGCCTTCGACCATGTTTTCGGTATCGCAGGGCTCAGCGACAACTTCAGGTGCGGGAGGAAGTCTCTACAGTGCTCATATCGAAAATCATTCCACCGAGCATTTGTCGTTTACGACTAAGGAAGGAAACAATCCTTTCGGAGGAAACAACGGTTTTTATCTTTCGGCACCTCCCAAAAAGGGAACGCCCCGCCCTGCTACAACGGTTAAGAAGGGCGGAAAGAAAGTTACCATTTATTCGGACGACGATTTTGCGGCATGGGAGAGAGAAAACTATGCTGACGAACCCGGTCCGAGAAGGTATGGCAACAACATTTTCTAGAACGGAGAAGACATGTTTGAAATTGGCAGAAAACAGCTTTTGACGGCTGTCAAAAAAGTTGATTTCGGAATTTATTTTGCCGAAGAAGGCGATAAGGACAATCGGGTTTTGCTGCCCGCCAAAGAAGTCCCGAACGATTTAAAACTCGGGGACTCACTTGAACTGTTTTTATACAAAGACTCTTCGGACAGGCTTATAGCTACGAGAAGAAACCCCAAAATTTGCGTGGGCGAAATAGCGTTGCTGAATGTGGTAAACGTATCGAAGATCGGAGCATTTTTGGACTGGGGACTCGAAAAAGATTTGTTTCTCCCTTTCAAAGAGCAGACGGCGAAGGTCAATCCTTCGGATGAGGTTCTCGTTCGAGCCTATGTCGATAAATCCGGCAGACTCTGCGCTTCGATGAAACTTTATAAATATCTTGCGACCGGAAGCGATTATCAAAAAGATGACTGGGTAAATGCAAGAGTGTATGAAATATCCGAGAATTTCGGAGCCTTTTGCGCCGTAGACGATAAATATTCGGCACTGATTCCCAAAAAGGAAATCACAAAGGATATAAGGGTTCTGGATACGTTCGAGGCCAGGGTAACCGGAGTCCTCGAAGACGGAAGACTCAATCTGGCGCTTCGCGACAAGGCTTATGCCACCATAGACAAAGACGCCGATTACGTAATGTATCTTATCAATTCGTATGACGGCGTTTTGCCTTTTAACGACAAAGCATCTCCCGAAACGATCAAAAGGGAATGCAATATGAGCAAAAACCAGTTCAAAAGGGCCGTAGGACACCTTTTGAAACAGGGGAAGATAGAAATCGGCGAGAAATCGATAACATCGTCCGAAAGAAAAAGATAATGCACAAAAGCCCGTAAAAAAGGCTTTTGTGCATTTTGACTATAAGAAAAGGACGAAATAATTCAAATCGCAAAAAAAATACGGACAAAATATATAAAAACTGTAGAATTTTATTGGTAAATATATTAAACTATATAAATAGGTGAGTAAAAATAAATAATCGTTATTATTTATCATTGTAAAATTTGTATAGGGTGGTGAAAAGATGGTTTCTAACCAAATTCTGCAGCAGTCAATCGAAGGTATCAAAAGTATCTCCAGAGTGGATTTATGCGTAACCGATGCCGAAGGAAAAACAATCGCCAGTACCATGAGCGGAACCGTGAACTTCCAGGCACAGGTAAGGGAATTCGTCAAATCCCCTGCGGACAGCCAGGAAATTCAGAGCAGCCAGTATTTCAAGATCTATGACGAGCAGTCGCTCGAATATATCGTTATCTGCGCAAGCAGCGGCGACAATTCATACCTTGTAGGCAAGATGGCGGCCTTCCAGATTCAGAGTCTGGCCGTGGCGTACAAGGAAAGATTCGACAAAGACAATTTCATCAAAAACCTTCTTTTGGATAACCTTCTTCTTGTTGATATTTACGGTTATGCCAAAAGACTTCATATTCCTCTCGATGCGTCGAGGGTTGTTATTTTAATTGACAATACAGCGAACAAAGACATGGATATTCTTTCAATCGTAAAAGAAGCCATGCTTGCCGAAAAGCATGATTTCGTCAGTGCCGTTGACGAAAAGAATGTTGTCGTTATCAAGGAAATTCAGGGCGAAAACGCTCAAAAAGAAATAGACGGTGCAATAGCCGGACTGCATAAACTTCTTGCAAAGGAAAACGCCAAGAACATAAGAATTTCATACGGAACTCTCGTAAACGAGATTAAAGATGTCAGCCGTTCCTACAAAGAGGCCAAAATGGCACTCGACGTGGGAGGCATTTTCTTTGAAGACAGAAAAGTCATCGCTTACGGAGAACTCGGAATAGGAAGACTTATTTATCAATTGCCGATTCCTCTTTGCAAAATGTTTATCAAGGAAATTTTCGACAATGTAAATCCCGAAGAATTCGACGAAGAAACCATTACCACCATCAAGAAATTTTTCGAGAACAGTCTTAACGTTTCCGAAACTTCCAGACAGCTTTTCATTCACAGAAATACTCTTGTTTACAGACTTGACAAGATTCAGAAAAACACGGGTCTCGATTTGAGAATATTCGAAGACGCCATCACTTTCAGAATTGCTTTGATGGTCGTAAAATACATGAAATACATGGAAACTCTTGAGTATTGATACAGGAGAAAAAAATGGCAGAAACCAAAAGAAAAAGAAGGGAAACCGAAGCAAACAACATATCGGATTATGCGATTTACCTTGAAAATGTTTGCAAAACGTTTTCCGACGGTGTTCCCGCTCTTTCGGACATCAATTTAAAAGTTAAGCACGGTGAATTCGTGTTCATAGTCGGCGTATCCGGCGCGGGCAAATCCACGCTTATCAAGCTTTTGCTTCGCGAACTCAAAGCCGACAGCGGAACGATATATGTCAACGGATTCAACCTTATGAATATCAAACACGGAAGGATTCCGAAATTCAGAAGAACTCTCGGAGTCGTATTCCAGGACTTCAGACTCCTTAAGGATCGCAACGTATACGAAAACGTTGCTTTTGCCCAGAGAGTGGCGCAGAAATCCGAGAGAGAAATCAGAAGAAACGTTCCGGGCATCCTTTCGCTTGTGGGACTTGCCGGAAAATATAAAGCAAAACCCAAACAGCTTGCCGGAGGCGAACAGCAAAGAGTCGCTCTTGCGAGAGCCCTTGTCAACCAGCCCAAGCTCCTTCTTGCCGACGAGCCCACGGGAAATCTTGACCTTTTCAATACGGCTGAAATCATGCGCCTTTTGGAAACCGTCAACGAAAACGGAACAACGGTCGTTGTCGTTACCCATAACGACAAGCTTGTAAACGACATGAAAAAACGTGTTGTCACAATCAAGCAGGGTATGATTGTAAGCGATGACGAGAACGGAGGATATTTCGATGAAGATTAGAACTTTCTTTTATACCATCGAACAGGGTGTTATCGGCGTTCTCAGAAACAAATGGTTTACCGTTGCCACGGTCGCTACGATTTCGGCATGCCTTTTCGTATTCGGTATTTTCAGCACAATAGCGGTCAATGTTGCATACATAGTTAAAAACGCGGAGCAAAACGTTTCCGTTACGGTATTCTTCGATGAAGGTATTTCGGATGAAAGAATTGAGGAAATCGGCGAACTGATCGGACGCAGATCCGAGGTCGGAAGATACGAACTGATTACCGCGGAAGAAGCGTGGGAAGATTTTTCCGAAGTGCTCGGAGAATACGCCGACAGTTTTACGGAAAACCCTCTCGAAAACTGCGCCAACTATCAGATTTACCTTAACGACGTAACAAAACAGAGTCAGCTTGTAAGTTACCTTGACGGCGTAGAAGGAATCAGAAAGATTAACAAATCCGATTTTACGGCTGATACGCTCACGGGAATCAATATGGTTCTGGTATATGTTTTTATCGGAATAATCCTGATTCTGTTTGCGGTAAGTATATTCCTTATCAACAATACGGTAACGATGGGTATTTCCGTTCGAAAAGAGGAAATCACCATCATGAAATACGTGGGTGCGACAGACTTTTTTGTTCGTGCGCCTTTCGTATTCGAAGCCATGATTATCGGTTTAATCGGAGCCGCAATTCCGATGTGGCTTTTATATTACCTTTACGGGATAGCTACAAATCTTATTAATGAAAAATTTGCATTCCTTTCATTTTTGACATTCCTGCCGGCATGGGATATCTTCGTATATCTGATTCCGTTCTCACTGTGCATCGGTGTCGGAATCGGTTTTGTCGGAAGCTTCTTTACTGTGCACAAGCATTTAAGAGTTTGATACAGGAGAGGATTGATTATGATCCGTGTTAAAGGGAAAAAATTTATCAGCTTGATTACAATTCCGATTATTGTGACCGGACTAATGTTTTCGGGACCTTTTTCCATGATGGCAAATGCTACCGGAAGCGACACGACTCAGACTTCCGATAACACTTCTTCGGGCGAAGATGCCAAAAAGAAAGAGGAAGAAGCCAAGAAAAAAGAGGAAGAAGCCAAGAAAAAAGCGGATATGAGTGCGCTTGAGGAATCGATTAAGCAAAAAGAAAGCGCCATCGCAAGCGCGAAGAACGAAAAAAATGCGCTTACAAAGGGAAAGACCGATGTCGAAAAAGTAAAGAAAAGCCTCGAACAGAGTAAGGCCAATCTTTCGCAATATGTTGCGGAACTTGACGCACAGGTTGCAAGCATCGAAGAAAAAATAATCGAATTACAAAACAACATACAGGAAAAACAGGAAGAAATCGAACAGACCAAAGAAGAACTCGCAAATGCAATCGAGATTAAAGACAATCAGTACGAAAGCATGAAAAAAAGAGTCCAGGCGGTTTACGAACAGGGCGACAATTATTATCTTGAACTTTTGCTTAATGCCAAGGGACTCGGCGAATTTTTAAATCAGATGGATTATGTCGAGGATTTGTCCAAATACGATGACAGGATGTTCAAAGAATATGCCGCAACGGTTGAATACGTAAAACTTTGCGAAGAACAGCTCGAGGAAGAAGAGGCTCTTCTTCAGGAAACAAAGAAAGCTGCGGAAGAAGAACAGGCCGCAATGGAAGAACTCATAGGTCAGAAACAGGCCGAGATTGCGGCGGTTCAGGAAGAGATTGTCGATAAAGAAAGAGCAATCAGAGAATACGAGGCCGAAATCGCGGAACAGAATGCCACGATTCAGGAACTCGAAAAAATAGTTGCCAACGAAAAGAGAACCCTTTTGAACATGCGTGTGTACGACGGCGGCGCATTCTGCTGGCCCTGCCCCGCATATACCAGAGTCTCTTCGGATTACGGAAACAGAATTCATCCGACACTCGGCGTAAACATGTTCCATAACGGTGTGGATTTGGCCGCACCCGCGGGTTCGGATATTCTTGCCGCATATGACGGAGAAGTGGTTTCCGCATCATACACATCGGCCATGGGCAATTACGTAATGATCGACCACGGCGGCGGATTATACACCATATACATGCATGCTTCGAAATTAAACGTTTCCGCGGGACAGGAAGTCAAAAGAGGAGATGTTATAGCATTTGTCGGAACGACCGGAAGAAGTACGGGCAACCACCTTCATTTCAGTGTCAGAATCAACGGAGATTATGTTTCACCCTGGACTTATATTACCAGGCCGTAGAAACATTAAAAATCGAACGGTATCCTGTGCGGTACCGTTTTCGTACGGGAGGCTATTGTGAGCAATACAAATGAAATCAAACCCAAAAAGAAAACAGCATGGTCGGTAATCAAAAGTATTCTTTTGTTTATCGGCGGTTCGATATTCGGAACGGCGGTTACGGTTCTGTTTATAGTTCTGATTCTTGTAGCCGTATTCGGAGTAAACGGAGAAAAAATCTCAAAACTTGCGCAAACAAGTTCGTTCGTGGATGCCGAGACTCTTTTAAAAATCGATCAGTTGGAAAAATACATTGATTTGTATTATTACGAGGACGTTGACAAAGAGGATTTGACCAACGGACTTTATTACGGAATCATGAGCGGTGTCGGCGATCCGTATACCGTTTATTATACGGCGGAAGAATTCAAGGAAATGCAGGCAAGCTGGAACGGTAATTACGAAGGAATCGGCGCGTATCTTAAAATGAATACGGATGTCGGATATGCCCAAATCGAAGGTTTTATCGAAGGCGGCTCAGCAAAGGAAAGCGGTATCATCGCCGAAGGCGATTATATTGTCGCCGTTGAAGGAGAAGATACTTACGGAATGACCCTCGATGAGATAGTTTCCAAAGTAAGAGGGCCCGAAGGAACTCAGGTTACCATTACTTTCGAAGGGGCGAACGGTAAATACGACGTCACTTTGGAGAGAAGAAAAATAGACACTCCCACCGTCGAAGCCGAAGAAAAGGAAGACGGTATCTGGTATATCAAAATCAGCGAATTCGATTCCATAACAACCGGACAGTTCAGGGATGAATATTCCAAAGCCAAAAGTGCGGGAATGAAGGGACTTATTATCGATTTAAGAGGCAATCCCGGAGGAAACCTTGACGTTGTGGTAGACATTTGCTGCGAATTGCTTCCCAAGGGTCTTGTGGTTTATACCGAAGACAAGTACGGAGAGCGTATTGAATACGATTGCAACGGAAAGAAAGAAATTGATGTTCCCCTTGTTGTTCTTATTGACGGAGGCTCCGCTTCCGCATCGGAAATCATGGCAGGTGCAATCAAGGATTACGGAAAAGGAACTCTTATCGGAACCAAAACTTACGGAAAAGGTATTGTTCAGAGTATCCTTCCTTTGGGAGACGGTTCCGCTGTTAAGATTACAACCAGCAAATATTACACACCCAAGGGAAACAATATCCATAAAATCGGTATCGAGCCCGATGAAGAAGTTGTCTTCGATGCGGATAAATATCTTGAAGACGAGACCGACAATCAGCTTGAATACGCACTTGATTATTTGAAAAAGGAAGTCGGAAATTAATAAAAATGTCGTCAGCACATGATTTGTTACTTTATATAGACCCCGGAACGGGCAGCATGCTTTTTGCCGTATTAATCGGCGTTTTTGGTGCGCTCGGATATGTAATAAGAATGGCCTGGGTCAAAATTCGTTTTAAAATCACGGGAGGGAAAAAAGACAAAACCAAATCCGATAAAATTCCTTATGTGATTTTTTCCGACGACAAAAGATATTGGATGGTTTTCGAACCGATTTGCAGGGAATTCGACAAAAGAGGTATCGATGTGGAATATCTTACCGCATCTAAGGACGATCCCGGATTATCCTGCGAATACAAACATGTTAAAAGCAGATTTTTGGGAGAGGGAAATAAAGCCTTCTCCAAACTTAATTTTTTAAATGCGTCAATAGTCCTGGCTACCACGCCCGGACTTGACGTGTATCAGTGGAAACGATCGAAAGAAGTTGATTTCTATGTTCATATACCGCATTCCGCGGGTGAAATCGCTTTGTATAAAATGTTCGGAATCGATTATTACGATGCGATTCTTCTTGCGGGCGATTATTTGGTCGACCACGTGAGAGAACTTGAAAAAATCCGAAATCTTCCCCCTAAAGAAACTGCATTCGGCGGTCTGCCTTACATGGACCGCATTGTCGAAAGGATCAAAAAATCAGGTCCCGTGCCCGAGCACGAGACTACGGTCTTGCTTGCTCCTTCGTGGGGTGCGAGTTCGCTCCTTAACAAATTCGGTGATAAAATAATTTCCGAGCTGCTTAAAACCGGATACAGGATTATCGTAAGACCCCACCCGCAGTCATTTGTTTCCGAAAAAGAAATGATTGATTCGCTTATGAACAAATATCCCGAATCGGACGCTTTGTCGTGGAACCGCGATCCCGACAATTTCGAAGTTCTTCGCAATTCCGATATTCTGATATCGGACTTTTCGGCCGTGGTATTCGATTTTGCGCTTTGTTTCGACAAACCCGTAATATATACGGATACAAAATTCGACAAAGCGCCTTATGATTATTGGTGGATGGACGAAGAAGTCTGGACACTCGGTGCTCTTGAAAAAATCGGCGAAAAGGTTACGGAAGATAATCTTGAAGCCATAAAGGAAGTTATTGATGACTGCCTCGAAAATCCCCGTTACGCCGAGGGAAGGGACGAGGTCAGAATCGAGTGTTGGAAGTGCTGCGGCGAAGGCGCCGAAAAAACCGTCGATTACCTTGTTTCGAAATATGAGGAATTAAAAACCAAAGAAGACTGATTATGACTGTATTTCAGATTTTATACACAATTTTAATACGCCCTCTTCAGATATTTTTCGAATACGTTTTTTCGGTTGCCGAAAAAGGTCTTTCGAATCCCGGGCTTTCGGTCATCGCATTGAGCCTTGCGATGAATCTTTTGGTGTTGCCTCTTTACAATCGCGCCGATGCGGTTCAGGAAGAGGAAAGAGATATCGAAAACAAATTGAAAAAAGGCGTTGCGCACATCAGAAAAACCTTTAAGGGCGACGAAAAAATGATGATGCTGCAGACCTATTACCGTCAGAACGGTTACAAACCCACAGATGTGTTTAAAGGTTCGGTTTCGCTTCTTTTGCAAATTCCGTTTTTCATAGCGGCATATCAGTTCCTTTCGAACCTCTCAAGCATTCGCGGAGTATCTTTCGGGCCCATAGCGGATCTTGGCGCACAGGATGCGCTTCTTACAATCGGAGCAGTTTCAATCAATCTTCTCCCGATTGTAATGACGGCAATCAATCTGATATCCTGCATTATTTTTACAAAGGGATATCCTTTAAGGACCAAGATACAGCTTTTCGGAATGGCCGTATTCTTCCTTTTCTTTTTATACAAATCACCCGCGGGACTCGTCTTTTACTGGACGCTTAACAATGTTTTTTCGCTCGGCAAAACGCTTTATTACAAATCCGCTCTCGCGAAAAAAATTTTAAACGAAATATTTGCTTTTGCGGGTATTCTTTTGCTTATTTCGATCCCCGTCATCAGAATAAAATTTACCGGAAGCAAATCGTTTCTTCTTATCGTTTTCGTGCTTGCAATCGTTTGCATTGCGCCGATGGCGGTTTCGATTCTCAAAAAGAAAAATGTCTTTAAAAACAAAAAAGCGATTTCGCTTGAAAACAATCGTTACGGATTCCTTTTCGGCTGCATTTATCTGACAATCCTTCTCGGCGTTCTTATTCCTTCCGGAGTAATCGCTTCTTCGGCCCAGGAATTTGTCGACATGTATCATTTCAAGAGCCCGCTTTGGTTTGTACTCAGTTCGTTTTGCATAGCCGTCGGACTTTTTATGGTATGGCTTCCCGTATTTTACGCTCTCGCGAAGAAAACGGGGCGTGCGATATTCGATGCTGCGGTGTGGATTCTGTCCGGAATAGCGACCGCGGATTTCATTTTCTTCGGGAAAAACAGAGCCGTACTCAATTCGTCGCTCGGATATACGGAAAAATTCAGCATTCCGATGAAAGAGATTGCAATCAATCTGATTGTTATACTTTTTGTTGTTGCGGTATTTGTTTTAATATTTAAATTTGCCCAAAAGAATCTTTCGTGGGTGCTTGCAATCGGAAGTGTCGTTTTGGTTATTATGTCGGGCGTAAATGTTGTCAAAACGGTCTCTTCGACATCGGAACTCAAGGCTCAGGCAGAAACAATAAAAAGCGAAATGCCAACCTGCACTTTAAGCAAAAACGGCCAAAACGTAATTGTTATCATGCTCGATAAAGCACCCGGCATGTTTATGGAATATTTTATAAACGAAAAGCCGGAAATAAAGGAAATGTATTCGGGATTTACATATTATCCCAATACTATTTCGTTCGGCGCCTTTACGAATTTCGGTTCTCCCGAGATCTTCGGAGGATATGAATACACTCCCGAAGAGATGAACAAGAGAGATACGATTCTTCTTAAAGACAAGCACAACGAGGCATTGAAAGTGATGCCCGCCATCTTTGACGAAAACGGATACAACGTAACGGTTTGCGACGCTCCCTATGCCAATTATCAGTGGATTTCGGATATGTCGATTTTTGACGATTATCCGAATGTCAAAACATACTACACCAAAGGCTATTTCTGGCAGGCGCACAAGGAAAGCGTCAGCAACCGAAATTACAGAAACTTTTTCTGCTATTCCCTGATGAAATGTTCGCCCCTCGTTCTTCAAAATCATTTTTACAACGACGGTTTTTATAACGAAAATCTTCAGGCAAATGATTTTACGGACGAACTTACAAACGGAAACGGTCAGATAATAAGGAGCAATACTCAGGCACAGGGTATATACGATCGGTTCATGTGGGATTTCGCAACCCTGCAAAATCTTACCCTGATGACCGAAATTTCCGATGACGGGGCAAACAATTATTTTGTTCTCGAAAATGATGCAACACACGACCCGATAATGTTTCAGGAACCCGGATATATCATAAGCTATGATGTGGACAATACGCAGTATGAGGCAGAACATTCGGACCGCTACACCGTTAACGGCAAAACACTCAACATGCATATGACCGAGAATTATACTTTTTATCAGACCAACATGGCATGCATATTAAGTCTCGGAGAATGGTTTGATTACCTTAAAGAAGAGGGCGTTTACGACAATACCAGAATAATAATAACATCGGATCACGGCAGGGCGCTTCATTTAAACGATTCATATCATCTTGACGACGGAAGTGAGGAATTATTGGATATCGAAGCATATTATCCTCTTCTTTTGATTAAGGATTTTAATGCTTCGGAATTCACGATAAACGAAGAATTTATGACAAACGCGGATGTACCGACTTACGCGATGGAAGGATTAATCGACAATCCCGTCAATCCTTTTACGGGCAAAGAGATCAATAATGACGAAAAATACAGTCATCCACAGAAAGTAATCGCTTCGGACAAATGGGTTGTGGATGAAAACAACGGCACGAAATTCCTTCCCGGATTGTGGTTCTCGGTTGAAAAAGACATGCGCGACAAGAACAACTGGACGTTTTTGGGCGAAGAATAAAAAACGAACAAATGTTCTAAAATATATGGACAAATTTCAATAAAAATGATATGCTTACTGATGGCGTATCATTTTTTGATTTATTAAGGAATCACGATAATGGATTTCAAGCTTCATTCGGAATTTAAACCTACCGGCGACCAGCCTCAGGCCATAAAGGAACTTGTGGAAGGATTCAAAAAAGGCAACCAGTGCCAGACGCTCCTCGGAGTTACGGGCTCGGGCAAAACCTTTACAATGGCCAATGTCATCGAGGCGTTAAACAAGCCGACATTGATTATATCTCACAACAAAACTCTTGCGGGACAGCTTTATTCGGAAATGAAGGAATTCTTTCCCGAGAACGCGGTTGAATATTTCGTGTCCTACTACGATTACTACCAGCCGGAAGCGTATGTTCCTTCGACGGATACATATATTGAAAAGGATTCTTCGGTAAACGAGGAAATCGATAAATTGAGACTCTCCGCGACGGCATCCCTTACGGAAAGAAGGGATGTAATTGTTGTGGCCAGCGTTTCGTGCATATACGGTCTGGGCAGCCCCGAAGATTATGAGAGCATGATTCTTTCGCTTCGTCCGGGCATGGTAATTGACCGCGACGAAATAATAGCAAGGCTCGTTGATATGCAATACGAAAGAAACGATATGGATCTGACGCGTTCTTCGTTCAGGGTCAGGGGAGACACTCTTGAAATTGCCAAAGCCGAAGGCGGCGAAGGAGTTGTCCGTCTTTCGTTTTGGGGTGACGAGATCGAAGAAATCGCGGAAATCGACCCCGTGACCGGCAAAAAGAAATCGGTGCTTACGTATGTGGCGATTTTCCCCGCATCGCATTATGTTATTTCAAAAGAAAAAATAGATATCGCATGCAAAAAACTCGAAGAGGAAATGAGAGAGCGCGTCGAATATTTCAAGAGAGAGGAACGCTTTGTCGAAGCGCAGAGAATATTCGAGAGAACGACTTTCGATTTGGAGATGTTGCGCGAAACAGGAACATGTTCGGGAATAGAAAATTATGCGCCCGTCCTTGCGGGACTTAAACCCGGGGATCCGCCCCACTGTCTGATGGACTTTTTCAAGGATGATTTTCTGATGATCATCGATGAGTCCCATATATCGATTCCGCAAATCGGCGGTATGTATGCAGGCGACAGGGCAAGGAAAAACACTCTGGTCGATTTCGGCTTCAGACTTCCTTCGGCGCTTGACAACAGACCCTTGTCTTTTAACGAATTCGAGGACAGAATTGACCAGCTTTTATGTGTTTCGGCAACGCCTTCGAAATACGAAGAAGAGCATGAACTTTTAAGGACCGAACAGATTATAAGACCCACGGGATTGCTTGATCCCGAGATTTTCGTAAGACCCACCGAGGGACAGATCGACGATCTGATTTCGGAAATAAACAAGGTTACTGCATCCGGCAACAAAGTGCTTGTAACTACTCTCACAAAGCGCATGGCGGAAGATCTTACGGATTATCTCAAGGAAGTGGGAATCAGGGTAAAATATCTTCACTCCGATATCGACACGCTCGAGAGAGCGGAAATAATAAGAGACATGCGTCTCGATGTTTTTGATGTTCTCGTGGGTATCAACCTTTTAAGAGAAGGTCTCGACATTCCCGAAATCAGTCTTGTTGCGATTATAGATGCGGACAAGGAAGGCTTCCTTCGTTCCGCCACCTCGCTGATTCAGACCGTCGGAAGAGCGGCGAGAAACAGTGAAGGACATGTTATAATGTACGCCGATAAAATTACGGATTCGATGAAAGTCGCCATCGATGAAACGAAAAGACGTCGCGCCATCCAGGAAAAATACAACGAGGAAAACGGCATAGTTCCCACCACGATCAAGAAAGCCGTCAGAGACGTAATATCCATTTCAAAGAAAGTGGCCGAGGCGGAGAACAACTGGAAGATGGAACCCGAGAGCATGAATCTCGACGAAATCAACAAACTGATTTTATCGGTTGAAAAACAGATGAAAAAGGCAGCCCTCGAGCTTGATTTCGAAAATGCCGCCATGTACAGGGATCAGGTTGCCGAACTTAAGAAAATCAGAGAGCAGATTAAAGAATAATAAAGAAAAAGGTAAATATTTATGGCACAAAAAATGCTTCCGAAATCCGATGTAATAAGGATCGTAGGCGCTAAAGAACATAATCTTAAGGGAATCGACGTTGAAATCCCCAGAAACAAATTCGTGGTAATCACCGGCCTTTCGGGATCGGGCAAATCCTCGCTTGCTTTTGATACGATATATGCCGAAGGACAGAGAAGATACATGGAATCCCTGTCTTCTTACGCAAGACAGTTCCTCGGACAGATGGAAAAACCCAATGTCGAATTTATCGAAGGACTTTCTCCCGCAATCAGTATCGATCAGAAATCAACCAACAGAAACCCGAGATCCACGGTCGGAACGGTTACGGAAATATATGATTATTTAAGACTTTTATATGCGAGAATCGGTATTCCCCACTGCCCCGAATGCGGCAGGGAGATTTCAAGACAGTCGGTCGACGAAATGGTTGACAGGATTCTTTCGATGCCCGAAGGAAGCAAGATTCAGATTCTCTCCCCCGTAATCAGAGGAAGAAAAGGCGAACACGAAAAGCTCCTTTCGAGGGCGGCAAAGAGCGGGTATCTTCGTGCGAGAATCGACGGCAGCATATACGACCTCGACGAAGAAATCAAACTCGACAAGAACATAAAGCACAACATAGACATAGTTATCGACAGACTTGTCGTAAAAGATGACATCCAAAGCAGACTTACCGAATCCGTGGAAAATGCATTATCTCTTTCCGAAGGTCTTTTGACCGTTGCGGATTCAAACGGAGAAGAATACCATTACAGTCAGTCTTTTTCATGCCCCGACTGCGGCGTGAGCATTGACGAAATAGAGCCGAGAAGCTTTTCTTTTAACAATCCTTTCGGTGCGTGTCCCGAATGCGACGGTCTCGGATTCAAGAGAAAATTCGACATTAATCTGATGATTCCCGACCGCTCGCTTTCGATTTCAGACGGCGCGATTCAGGTTATCGGATGGAAAAACAGCAAAAAAGACGGCTCGTTTTCGCATGAGGTTTTAAAAGCCCTTGCCAAGCATTTCGAGTTTTCGCTCGATACGCCTTTCGAAGAACTTCCCGAAGACATTCAGGATATAATCATTAACGGTACGAACGAATTTGTTAACGTTACTTACGAGAGTTCGAGGGGAAAAGGAGTATATCCGATTCAGTTCGAAGGAGTTTTGGGCAATACGATAGACAGATACCGCCAGACTCCTTTTGAAAAAGCCAGACTCGAATACGAAAAATACATGTCCGACACGCCCTGCAGCGTTTGTAACGGCATGAGACTCAAAAAGACATCGCTTGCTGTGACCGTAAACAATAAGAATATTTACGAAGTTACCAATATGTCGCTCGGAGAACTGCATAAATTTTTTACCGACATGCAGCTTGAAGGCAATGCGGCGCTCATAGGCAATCAGATTTTAAAAGAAATACGTGCGAGAGTGGGATTCCTTATCGATGTGGGATTGGGATATCTTGCAATGTCACGTCCCACTTCGACGCTTTCGGGCGGCGAGGCGCAAAGAATCCGTCTTGCAACCCAAATAGGCTCCGGACTTGTCGGAGTAACGTATATTCTCGACGAGCCGAGTATCGGTCTTCATCAAAGAGACAACGACAAATTGCTTGCGTCTTTAAAGAAATTAAGGGATCTCGGAAACAACCTTATAGTTGTCGAACATGACGAGGATACCATGCTTCAGGCCGATTACATAGTGGATATCGGACCCCAGGCCGGAGAGAAGGGCGGAAGGGTTGTCGCATGCGGAACAGCCGAAGACATCATGGCATGCCCCGATTCCATCACGGGTATGTATTTAAAGGGCGATTTATTCATTCCCGTTCCGAACGAGAGAAGAAAACCCAAGGATTTCATTACCATCGAAGGCGCGTGCGAAAACAACCTGAAGGGAATCGATGTTGACATTCCCCTCGGAGTATTCACCTGCGTTACGGGTGTTTCGGGTTCCGGAAAGAGTTCGCTTATAAACGAGATTTTGTACAAGAGG
This sequence comes from Lachnospiraceae bacterium, assembly GCA_017613435.1. Lineage (GTDB taxonomy): Bacteria > Bacillota > Clostridia > Lachnospirales > Lachnospiraceae > UBA3766. The sequence goes on from JAGADU010000068.1 coordinate 15,995, forward strand.
CTTGCGAGGGATCTAAACCGCGCACAGACGGTTCCCGGAAAACACAAAAACATTAAAGGAATCAAAAAACTCGATAAAGTCATCAATATAGACCAGTCCCCGATCGGAAGAACTCCCAAATCGAATCCCGCAACATATACCGGGGTATTCGATCTGATAAGAGATCTTTTTGCCGAAACCAAGGATGCGAAGGCGAAGGGATATGCCAAGGGAAGATTTTCGTTTAACGTTAAGGGCGGCCGCTGCGAAGCGTGCTCGGGCGACGGTATCGTTAAGATTGAAATGCACTTCCTTCCCGATGTATACGTTCCCTGCGAAGTCTGCGGCGGCAAGAAATACAACAGGGAAACGCTTGAAGTTAAATACAAGGGCAAGAGCATTTCCGATGTATTGGAAATGACGGTGGCGGAAGCGGTGGATTTCTTTGATGCCATACCTTCGATCAAGCGCAAAATGAAGACATTAAACGATGTTGGTCTTTCGTACATAAGACTCGGACAGCCTTCGACGCAGCTTTCGGGCGGCGAAGCGCAGAGAATCAAACTTGCCACGGAATTGTCCCGTACTTCCACGGGCAATACGATATACATTCTGGACGAGCCGACGACCGGTCTTCATTTCGCGGATGTACACAAGCTTGTAGACATTCTGCAAAGGCTTACGGATGCGGGCAACACGGTTATCGTCATAGAGCACAACCTTGACGTAATCAAATCCGCGGATTACATCATAGACCTCGGTCCCGAGGGAGGAGACGGCGGCGGAACCGTAATAGCCGAAGGTACGCCGGAGGAAGTGGCACGCAACAAAAAATCGTTTACAGGCAAATATATTGCCGCGATGTTAAAGAAAAACAAATAAAAATAAAGGGGATGCCCGCGAAATATCGTGAGGCATCCCTTCGTCAATAAAAAAATTTGAGAAAAGAGGTTAATGTTTGCCTGAGTCTTTTCGATATAATTAGTGAAGACAAGGAGGTCTCAAACACGGAGTCTCCTTTTTTATGTGCATTTTTACCTTTTATTTCTCAAGTGTTTGGAGTATAATCATCATAGATTATTATGCGATTATTGTGTTTGCATATATGAATATGCAAAGGGAAAGGAAAAGAGAGAAATGCAGAATTCGGATTTAGGAATCGATTTGGGAACGGCGTCTGTACTTGTGTATGTCAAAAACAAGGGCGTTGTTTTAAAAGAGCCCTCTGTAGTGGCTTTCGATAAAGATACAAACAAAATCAGAGCAATCGGTGAAGAAGCAAGACTTATGATCGGTCGTACACCCGGTACGATTCAGGCAATACGACCTTTGAGACACGGAGTTATTTCCGACTATACCGTTACCGAAAAGATGATGAAATACTTCATCCAAAAGGCGGTCGGAAGAAGAATGTTTCGAAAGCCCAGAGTTGCCGTATGTGTTCCTTCGGGAGTTACCGAAGTTGAAAGAAAAGCGGTTCTTGACGCTACATACCAGGCGGGCGCAAGAGACGTTTCCATCATCGAAGAGCCCATTGCGGCAGCAATCGGTGCCGGAATCGACATCAGCAAACCCTGCGGAAACATGATTGTCGATATAGGCGGAGGAACGACCGATATCGCGGTTATTTCACTCGGCGGTACGGTTGTCAGCGAATCGATTAAAATAGCGGGCGATGATTTTGACGAAGCAATCGCCAGATACATTAAGAGAAAACACAATTTATCCATCGGTGAAAGAACTGCCGAGGATATCAAGATAAAAATAGGTTCCGCGTACAGAAGACTCGAAGAGGATTCGATGGAAGTAAAAGGACTCAATGTTTTGTCCGGACTTCCCAACACGGTTAAAGTAACATCCACGGAAATGGAAGAGGCACTCAAGGAAACAACCACTCAGATAGTGGACGCCATTCACTCCGTGCTTGAGAAGACACCGCCCGAACTCTCTGCCGACATCGCAGAACGTGGTATCGTTCTTACAGGCGGCGGCTCGATGCTTCGCGGTCTCGAAGATCTTATCGAGATTAAGACGGGTATCGAAACAAATACCGCAAACGAACCTCTTACCTGCGTTGCCATCGGTACCGGAAAGTATGTGGAATATCTTGATACGAAATACTATGAAGTTTAAACAGGAGTAAATTATGCTTAAAGGTCTTTACACAGCTTATACCGGAATGCTCAACGAGCAGAACAGAATGGATGTTTTAACCAACAATCTTGCAAACTCCGCTACCGTGGGATTCAAGAAAGAAGGAACGACATCACAGGGCTTTGACAATGTTCTTGCCTACAGAATCAAGGATTTGGAAGGCAACGGAACATGGAACAATGTCAATATCGGTATCGGCACACCGGGTGTAAAGATCGGAGAGAATTACGTGGATTATTCGCAGGGCGCGTTCAGGGAAACCGGAAACGAATTCGACCTTGCCATTTCCGGAAGCGGATTCTTTAACATAGAATTCACCGACAAAGCCGGAAACACTTCCACGGTATATACGAGAGACGGTAATTTCTCACTTACCAAAGAAGGATATCTTGTAACCAAGGACGGGGACTTCGTAATAGGTACGGGTGCCAACGGTTCCGCCAATCATATACAGATCGATCCGACCAAGGAGGCTTCCATAGACAGAGCAGGAAGAATAATGCAGAACAATCAGGTGGTCGGACAGATTAAAATCACCGATTTCGAAGATTACAATTATCTCGAAAGATATGGAGAGAACTTCTTTACACCGGTTGAAGGCGCAAAGATCATCGAACCGGACTGCAAGGTGATCAGCGGATATTTGGAACAGAGCAACGTACAGACCGTAGAGGAAATGGTTAATCTGATTACCATAACAAGACAGTACGAAGCAAACCAGAAGATTATTCAGACATATGACACATCGCTTGAAATAGCGGTTAACAGACTCGGAAAACTGTAAGACTTTGGAGGTAGGAAATGGTTAGATCATTATGGACTGCTGCATCGGGAATGATTGCACAGCAGAATAACGTGGATACAATCGCAAACAACTTGGCAAATGTAAATACAACAGGTTACAAAACCGAAGTTGCCGAATTCAAATCCCTTTTGTATCAGGATATTCAGGCTAAGACGACTTCCGGAAACGGGGCAACCAAGCCCGTGGGTGCTCAGGTCGGACTCGGTGTAAGAAACTCTTCCGTAACCTCGAGATTTACACAGGGTAACTTTTACGATTCGACAAATGACCTGGCTTTCGCCATAAGCGGCGACGGATTTTTCGGAATCAGGGGTCAGGACGGCAATACATATTATACGAGAAACGGTGATTTTCATCTTGCCACATACGGAAACGGCCTTGCTCTTTCCACAAGCGACGGAAATCTCGTTCTGGATACGAACGGAAAAGCCATCGAACTCGGCAATGACATAGTTTCCAGCAAACTTACGGTTTCGGGCGACGGAGAGCTTTGCTATCCCGACGATACCAACAACCCCAAACCCATGGGAATCAAGATAGGTCTCTGGCAGTTTAACAACCCTTCGGGACTCGAAAAAATCGGCGACAGTTCCTATGCGGTTACTGCTGCAAGCGGTGCGGCAATGAACGAAAACACTACGACGGGGCTTGCAAAGAGCGATTTGAGACAGGGTTATCTCGAAGGTTCCAACGTTCAGGTTGTTGACGAAATGGTAAACATGATCGTGGCTCAAAGAGCATACGAACTTAACTCAAAGGCGATTCAGGCAACAGATGAAATGATGGGACAGGCCAATCAGTTGAGAAGATAATTAATGTACCAATGAGGTGAAGTATGGATTTATCGGGTATCGGTTCACTTTATACGGACCAAATGAGCACGGCGGCATCGAATGTTTCGGCCGACAAACTCAAAGCAAAACTGAACAGTTCCTCGAATGCTACGGATGACGAACTCATGGCGGTTTGCAAGGAATTCGAAGCTTACTTTACCGAGCAGGTTTACAAGGAAATGCTTAAAACGATTCCGCAAAGAGAGGGAGAGAAAAACTCCGCGCTTGTGGATTATTTTAAAGACATGACGGTTTCCGAAATCGCCAAGGAATCGATTGATGACGGAAACGGTATCGGATTGGCACAGAGCCTGTACGAACAGATGAGGAGAAATTACGAACAGTAAATGGTAGTAAAGGGTTCTGTCGATTCTTTTAAATTTATCAATGATGCAAATCATTTCGGAATTTTTATCTTAAATACTTCGGATGTACCGGACGGAAGCATTGCCGTAACAGGCAATGTTTTTGGCATTTCCGAGGGGGATTACATCGAAGTTACCGGAAACGAAATCGTTCATCCTGTTTACGGCAATCAGATAAAAATGACGTCTTACAGGGCTGTTCAGCCTACAAATACAGATGCTGTAATTAAATATTTGGCTTCGGGCGCACTCAGGGGAGTGGGTCCCAAACTTGCGGTCCGCATTTTTACTTCTTTCGGCGAAAAAACGCTCGACATTCTTGAAAACGAGCCCGAAAGACTCGCGGAAGTAAAAGGCATAAGCGAAAACATGGCAAGAAACATCGCCGTCGAATATTCGACCAAAAAGAATATGCGAAACGCAATGATGTTTCTTCAGGAATACAATATTTCCAATTCGCTCGCAGCCAAAATCTACGAGAAATACGACGAAAAGCTTTATTCGATCATTCAGGACCATCCCTACAGAATCGCGGAAGACATAACGGGTGTCGGATTCAAAACCGTGGATGAGATAGCGGGGCGTGTCGGAATAAAGGACGATTATCCCGAGAGAGTAGAAGCCGGAATCCAATATGTGCTTTTTTTGGGTCTTGAAGAAGGGCATACATATCTCCCCAAGGAACTTTTAAAAGAAAGGGCAAAGGAGATGCTTCGCGTTGACGAAGAATTAATCGAAGACGGAATAGTCCGCCTTGCCCTTTCCAACAAAATTACGGTTAAAAAGCCGGATAAAATATTCCTTAAATACGTTTACAGGGATGAGGCTTTCTGCGCATCGAAACTTTGCGAATTAAAGAATGCGTTTGCCAGAAAGAAAGAAACCGAAGAAGAAGCGATTTGCAGGGAAGAGAAAATAAACGGCATTATCGAAAGGTTTTCTTTTGAACTTGACGATTCGCAAAAAGAAGCAATCGAAGACGGCATCAACAACGGAATTTTTCTTTTGACCGGCGGACCCGGTACGGGAAAAACCACGATTATCAAAGCTCTTATAGAATTCTTTTTCGAAGAAAGAAAAGACGTGGTTCTTGCGGCACCCACCGGAAGAGCCGCAAAGAGAATGAGCGAAACAACCGGCTTTGAAGCCAAAACCCTTCACAGACTTTTGGAAGCTCAGGCCGTAATCGACGACAGCGAGAAAACAAGATTTGTCAGAAACGAAAACAATCCCCTCGAAGCGGATGTTTATATAATCGATGAAATGTCAATGGTTGACGTTTTCCTTTTTGCCGCATTTTTAAAAGCGGTGCAGACGGGTTCGAGAGTCATCCTTGTGGGCGATATGAATCAGCTTCCGAGCGTCGGACCGGGAAATGTTTTCAGAGAACTTATAGGATGCGGATATTTTAAGAGCAAAACGCTCGAAAAGATTCACAGACAGAGCGAGAACAGCCGGATAATAATAAATGCCCACAGCGTTAACAGGGGAATTTGCCCGCCTCTTGACAAAAATGCCGAGAGCAATGATTTTTTCTTCCTTGAGCGAAGCGACAGGAAGGCCATAATGCGGGACATAATAGAACTCGTGAAAAACAGAATTCCCGCCAAATTCGACACTTCCGCAGAGGAAATCCAGATACTCTGCCCGGCGAGAAAAGGCGAACTCGGTGTGGAATCCCTTAACAGAATACTGCAAAAATACCTTAATCCTCCCGACGAAAAAAAGAGCGAAATGCTTCGCGGCGAGAACATATTCAGACTCGGCGACAAAGTCATGCAGACCAAAAACAATTACGACATGGAATGGGTTATCAGAGGATTTAACGATATTATCACCGAACGCGGAGAGGGCGTTTACAACGGGGATATCGGCAAAATCATAAAGATTAACGAATTCGAAAAAACAATTACCGTTTTGTATGACGACGTCAGGGAAGCCACGTATGAAAGGGATGAGACGGACGAACTCGAACTCGCGTATGCGATAACGATTCACAAATCCCAGGGAAGCGAATATCCCGCGATTGTGATTCCGATTCTTGACACGCCCCGACAGTTGCTTTCAAGAAATCTTTTTTATACGGCAATTACGCGTGCCACGAGATGCGTGATGATTCTCGGCGACAGCGAAAAGATAAAAGACATGGTTCGAAACGACGGAGAGAGACGAAGGTACACTGATTTTAAAGAAAGATTAAAAGAGGTTATCGAAGTTTGATCCAAAGATTGCTCTTTCCGCGAAGATGTCCGATGTGCGATTCGATTATCGAACGAAACAAACTCATCTGCGACAAATGCATAAACATACCCAGAAGGGTATTCGGCGCAAGATGCCTTAAATGCTCCAAGCATTTGAATTCACAAAATGCCGAATACTGTTATGACTGCGAAAAGCATAAAAAGAGTTATGTGCGCGGGCTTGCGCTTTATGAATACGACAGCGTAAAGGATTCGATAAACAATTTCAAAAACAATTCGAGACCGGAATATGCAGAGTTTTTCGGAGACAGAATCATTCATTATCTCGGCGCCGACATAAAGGATTTTAAAGCCGACGCACTCGTTCCGATTCCGCTTCATCCCTCCAAGCTGAAGAAAAGGGGATACAATCAGTCGGAACTTATCGCAAAAGTAATCTCCGAGGGGTTGAACATTCCCCTTCGCAACGACGTTTTGACAAGAAAGATTAAAACGAAAGAACAGAAAAAGCTGGACGACTCGGACAGGCAAAAGAATCTTGTGGGGGCTTTTCATATGCCCCGAAATGGTGTAAAATTAGATACGGTTATTTTAGTTGATGATGTCTATACCACGGGCAGCACCGTGGACGAAGCAAGCAGGGCTCTACTCGAAGGCGGTGTGAAGAAGGTATACTTTGTAACCGTGGCTGTCGGAGTTGATAAACGACAATAGGCCGAATAACTTTGGAGAAAATTGGGGGTGTTGTGATGGATGTCAGAAACTGTAAAAGATGCGGAAAGATCTTCAATTACATAGCGGGTCAGCCTATATGTCCGTCCTGTAAGGAAGAAATAGAGCAAAAATTTCAAACGGTAAAAGATTATATTCGGGATAACAAGAAAGCCGGCATGACCGACATTTGCGAAGCCTGTGACGTTACCGACAAATTACTGAAACAGTGGATAAGAGAGGAACGACTCATCTTCGGAGACGAGTCGCCCGTCGGAATAGATTGTGAGGGCTGCGGAGCCATTATCAAGAGCGGAAGATTCTGCGACAAATGCAAGAACGACCTTGCGAGGGATTTGGTATCCGCTACGAGAAAGCCTTACGAAGAAAAGGAAGAAGAATCTCCACGTCGCGGAAACAATGACAACAAAATGAGGTTCCTCCGATAGTAAGAGTATGATTAACGAAGAGGGAAAAAAGAAAATTCGTCTGATGACGAGAATCGCCATATATGAGAAGACGGAAGGAAAGAAGAACGAACCCGTTGCAAGATACTTCCGCTCCGACTATATAGGGCTTAAGATTCTTGGCGCCATTATCAGCGCAACAATGGTTTTCGCCATGATTCTGGGATTATATGTCCTTTGCAATTCCGAAAACCTTATGATTGATTTCTATAAAATCGACCTATTGGCAGAAGCAAGAAAACTGATATTGTATTATATCGGTTTTGTTGTTGTGTATATATCGATTGTTGCGGTTGTATTTTTCGTAAAATACAACAGAGCGGTTAAATACAAAAGAATTTTTTCCAGAAATCTGAAAAAGCTTTTGTCTCATTACGGCAGAAAAGAGGACTTTGAGGAAGAAGACGATGATGACTAAGTTAAGAGAAATCAGACTTCAGGTTGTAACTTTTATAAGTAAGTTTGAAGCATATCTGGTTCCTGCAGGCAAGTTCATAACGGCTATGATTGTTTTTTGCATAATCAATGCCAAATTCGGATACATGACAAAGATAGCGAAATTCCCGATAGCTCTTATTTTGGGATTGTTCTGTTCGTTCATGCCCATGACGATGATAATCATAATCGCTGCGCTTTTAACGCTTTTGCATGCGTATGCGCTATCCATAGAATTCGCAATAGTTCTTGCGGTGGTTTACATGATAATGTTTCTCATGTTTTTCAGATTTTCGCCGAAAGATTCTTTTGCGGTTATCATTACGCCGATTTGCTTTTTGCTTAAGATACCCTATGTTGTTCCCATGTCGTTCGGTCTTGTCGGATCGGCCGGAAGCAGTGTTTCGGTAGCGTGCGGAGCCATCGTTTATTACGTGCTCAAATACATGGTTAAGGCGAGCGAAGCAATAGCCGAAAGCGGAGAGGACGATCATCTCACAATCCTTCGTGCGATTCTTGAAGGTTTGATCAAATACAAAGAGATGATTATTTGCGCCGGCGCTTTCGCTTTGGTTGTTCTCGTTGTTTATCTCGTAAGAAGAATGTCGATCAATTACGCTTGGACGATTGCGATGATTATCGGTGCGCTTACGGGAATCCTTACAATCCTCGTCGGCGACGTAATGTACAAAACCGATATTTCAATCGTGGGACTCCTTTTCGGAACAATACTTGCATGCGGTGTTGTTAAGATAATACAGTTCATCTTATTCGATGTGGATTATTCGAAAACCGAAAAAGTTCAGTTTGAGGACGACGATTATTATTACTACGTCAAAGCGGTTCCGAAGATTACCGCCGGAAACATAAAAGACAACAGAGACAGGGACGACAGCGGTCAGGGGCTTATTTCGAAGATCAAATCAAGAAAGCCCGCGGAAAAGAAGGAAGAAAAGCCGACGGAAAGCGACAGAAGTTCGCAAAGGATTCCTTCCGCAAGGGAAGCTGCCGAAAGAAAGAAAGCCGCATCTGAAGCCGCGCCTCAAAAAAGAAGAAGTGCGTCAAAACCCGAAGCGGTTGATATAGACAAAGAATTCTCGAGAGAACGCGCCGCTTACGAAGCAAGACAGGCCGAAATAGCAAGAAGAAGAGAAGCGATGCGAAGAAGAGAAGAAAGACTCAAAAAAGCCGAAGAAGCCGAAATTGCTGCCGCAACCAAGGTGGTATCGGAAGAAGATTTGCAGGCGGCCGAAAGAAGAAACGCCTATCAGAGAAAGAAACTCGAAGAAAGACTGACAAGAAACGATAACGAATAAAAGGACAGAGGGGAATGCTTTTTCAGAGAACATTTGAATTCATAAGATCATATTTGACCGCTTTCAGACTCCCCAGAGTCGGCATTCTGGATATTCTCGAAATGATTATCCTTGCTTTCCTTTTGTATCAGGCAATGAAATGGATGAAGAATACAAGAGCCTGGGCGGTTGTTAAAGGTCTTGCCGTAATCCTCGTGTTCATGGCGATTGCCGAGATACTCGACATGACAACGATTATCTGGATCGGAAAGAGCCTCTTTACCCTCGGTGCGGTTGCCATTATCGTTGCTTTGCAGCCCGAAATCAGAAGACTTATCGAAGATCTCGGTAAAAATAATTTTCTTACGACTCTTGTTTTGCTCGGAGACAAGCAGAACGAGGGAAGATTTTCCGACAAAACAATCAATGAAATAATAAGTGCAAGTTTTGAAATGGGACGCGCGAGAACGGGTGCCCTTATTGTAATTCAGGCCGATTCGCCCCTCGAAGAATACGAGAGAACCGGCATTACCGTTGACGGTATTGTATCAAGCCAGCTGCTTGTCAATATTTTCGAACACAATACTCCTTTGCACGACGGTGCGGTTATCATCCGCGGCGACAGAATTCAGTCCGCAACATGCTATCTGCCCCTTTCGGACAACAGGAGTCTGAGCAAGGAACTGGGTACCAGACACCGTGCGGGTGTGGGTATCTCCGAAGTTACCGATGCGCTTGTAATTATCGTTTCGGAAGAAACGGGTAAAGTCAGCGTTGCGCAAAACGGCGAACTCTTCAGAAGTCTTGACGTTATCGATTTAAGAAGAAAGCTTGAAAAAGTTCAGGACAAAAAAGAAGGAAAAAACAAAAAACAAAGAAAAAAAGGGGAGGACAAAAAAGATGAAGCAAAAGCTGACGCATAATCTTAACCTCAAAGTCCTCGCCGTTCTTTTCTCGATTATCATCTGGGTGATAGTCGTTAATATCGACGATCCCGTTAAGAGTGTACAGTTTAACGATGTAGCCATTCAGCCCGTTAACGAGCTGTATCTTAAAGACAAAAACCTTGTTTATGAATTTGCCGAAGGAAACGATACGGTTGATGTTACCGTTACCGGAAGAAGATCGGTAATAGAAGATCTGTCCAAGGACAATATCAACGTGTATGCCGATTTTAAGGAAATATCCGATGATAACACGGTTCCGCTTACGGTTTCCTCCAACAAATATTCGGGAGACATCGACAACGTCAAATGCGAAGTCGATAAAGTTCAGCTTGAAGTCGAGGAACTCAAAAAGATCCAGAAAGCAATTCAGGTTGAAACAGTGGGACTTCCCGCATTTGATTATATTACCGGAGATTACGCAATCAGCCTTAACCGTGTAAATATCGAGGGCCCCAAATCAGTTATAGATATGGTTCAGTCCGCGAAGGTTCAGGTCGATGTTGACGGTGCGACCAACAATATTTCGGCATCCGTTCCCATCATTCTTTTTGACGGACTCGGAGAAAGAGTGGATCTTTCCAGAATCAAGATGAATCTTGACAATATAAGCGTAAGCCAGGAGATTTTGTATACGAAGAACGTTGCGATTGTATGCAATCCTTTCGGAGATCCCGAGAGCGGATACAAGATGACGGGCAAAATCGACATTTCTCCTTCGGAAATAAAAATCGCAGGTCCCAAATCGATTCTCGACAATATAAACAGCATAACCATTCCTTCCACGGCTGTTAATATTACGAATCAGAATACGACATACACGACCAGTGTAAATCTTTTCAATTATTTCCCTTCGGGAGTCGGTGCGGCAAGCGACGACTTTAACGGAAATGTCAATGTTTCCGTGGACATAGAAAAAGAGATAAACAAAGTATTCAATGTATATCCCACCAAGATTTCGCAGGATATGCTTCCTTCGGGATTGGAAGGCGAAATCATTAACGGTGCGGAGAGCATTGTTGACAACCGTATCGAACTTTCGGTACACGGTCTTACGGAAGAATTTACGGGCGTAACCGCTTCGGATATCAAAGTCGAAGTCGATTACGGCAGATATATGGAAGAGAACGGCATAGAAAAACTCATGCCGGGAACATATTCGATTCCTCTTAAAGTTACGCTTCCCAACGGACTTGAAACGGAACAGAATCTGAAAGTAAGAGTAAAAATCACAGACTCCGAAACTTGAGTTTATCCCTGAAAAGTGGTATAATATCTTAATTAAATTCAGAGGGTACGAATACGGGGGGTAAACGTATGCTTACTAAGACTGTAGTTATTAACAATCCTACGGGTCTTCATTTGAGACCGGCGGGTAATCTTTGTAAGGAAGCCGTAAAATACAAATCGAGAATTACGTTTAATTACAGAAACAACAATACGAACGCAAAGAGTGTTTTGAGTGTGCTTGCGGCCTGCGTCAAGCAGGGTGAGTCGATCGAACTTGTTATAGAGGGAGATGACGAAGAAGAAGCAATGGCGAATATCTCGAGGGTTATCGAGGAAGGCCTCGGCGAAGAGCCCGAAGCAAAGAGCGAATAACATTTGATATCAATTAAAAAAACCTGTCTTATGACAGGTTTTTTATTATGCATGCAATTAACAATATCCGTTAAACATCATTCCCGAGTACTGACTCGTAATATAGGGTGTCATGAATTCCTTTCCGGGATTCTTGTAGGCAACGATGGTTTTCTTAACGTAATTCATCGGATTGAGCGTTACCTGGTTGGCCTGATTCAATACCGAGTTCGTAAATTTTCTCACACCCGAGAAAGATTCGAGCGCATCCGTGCTGCTTATATTCTCGGAAAGCTTTTCGTCATCGACGACCATGTATCCCTTTTCGTCGAATGAAATTCCGACATTTCTTAAATCTCTTCCGTAGACATTGGATATTCTTGTCATTTCGTTTAACAGATATCCGGTCTTGGGCTGCGATTCGAGGAATTCCTGTGTGCTTTGAATGAATCTGTTGTAACCCATTGCGAATTTCGCAACGTTCTCGCTCATCGAATCCGTATCGGGCTTTAATCCTATGGTAATCGGTTCGTCCTCGTATTCCTGAGCTTTATTGAGAGTCAGTTCGTATGTTTTTGCCACCGTGAAGTGGTTGGTATACGAAACATGGGGCTCATCGTTTAAATAGAATTTGGCATTGTCCGGAAGCTGCGATACTTTGTCGAGTCCGAGGTAATTAACCGCACCTGCGGATTTCGAAGTATTGTCGTCGCTTATTTCAAAGAGCAGCTGCCTGTCGTCCTCGATACCCGTCAACGTGGTTTCAAGTGTGAACACGCTTCCTTCGGGTGTTTTGTCCACGAAGGATTTGAGACCGACATTCGAATTGTTGATTAGCCTTGAGAGCTTGTCCTGAAGTTCGCGGTTGGTTTCGCCTTCGTTTATATTAAACTGGAACTCGTAATTCATGTTGTTGATAGAAACGTCAAACGAATAAGTTCCGGGAGAAAGCGATACGGGCTCGTCCCTTAAAGGATTTCCTCTGTTGATCTGAGAGGTAGCAAGCTTTTCGACGAAGATTTTGAAATCTTCGGAGCCTTCTTCGAAGCCGTCTCCGATATATTTTACATCGACCGTGTCGCTCGAGGATGAGAAAGCGGTCTTCTTGTTAAGAAGATCTTCTTCGTCCAAACCGCCCAGTGAAGCGATGGTGTTTCTCAATTCTCTTGCGTTTTCTTTCATGTTTACGGCATAAGACTGAGAATCGATGCTCGAATCGATAATCGAAAGGGGAGTTTCTTTATTCAATTTCACGATGGAATTATATACGCCCCGGAGTTCGCTCTTCTTATGCGCGTCATAACGACCGCTGGCTTTAGGCGCATACGTAGTCAGGTAATTATTATAGATGCTGTTTAAAGACATTGAATAAGCCATCCTGCTCCCTCCTTTCTTCCTTGAAATCGATTGCCGTTTAATATTGATTAGGTATCCTTTACCCCGGCACGAGCGTAGACTTATGCTATTATTACAAACTAATAGTACCATAACGGAAAAATAAATACAATAGTTTTTTATAATATAAATAGGAAATAACCAAAACGGGCTTAAAAAATTGTTGACGGGCAGGGCTTGTTGTGATATTCTACTTAAGCAAGATTGTTTTTAGGTCTTTTTTTTATGCACTCTAAAATCAGTTCCATTGCTTATAATTACTTTGAACATACGGTTACGGAGGTAATAAATAATGCGTACAAGAATCACATTGGCATGCACAGAATGCAAGCAGAGAAACTATAATACCACAAAGGAAAAGAAGAATCATCCCGACAGAATGGAAACCAAGAAGTACTGCAGATTCTGCAAGACTCACACTTTACATAAGGAAACCAAGTAATCGGTAAAGGCATAATCCGGAAAGGAATATGAAATGGCAGAGAAACAGCAGGATAAAAAGCAGGAGAATAAGCCCAAAAGAAGTTTCTTCAAGGGTGTAAGATCTGAATTTAAAAAGATTACATGGCCTACCCGCAACGATGTTTTAAAGCAAACGGCCGTTGTTACGATTGTTACGGTTATCGTAGCGGTTCTTATTGCTTTTATCGATTTGGGTGTTACGTACGGAATCAATTTCCTTACAGGTCTTCAATGATTTTTGAACCCGGTTTCATTATATATATGTAATGAACCGATCGGCACGGAGGTTTAAATGGAAGGATTTATCGAAGAAGAGTACGATATCGGGCAGAGCGACAATAAGTCCGGCAAGGGTATGGGATGGTATGTTGTTCATACTTACTCGGGATACGAGAACAAAGTAAAGACCAACATCGAAAAAGCCATCGAAAACAGACCCGAACTCAGGGATACCATTCTCGAGGTAAAGGTTCCCATGCAGGAAGTTACCGAAGTTAAGAACGGTGTAAGAAAAACATCCGAAAAGAAGATGTTCCCCGGATATGTACTTATTCATATGGATGCGGATGACAACTCCGCGTGGTATGTTGTAAGAAATACCAGAGGTGTTACGGGATTCGTAGGACCCGGAAGCAAGCCCGTTCCTCTTACCGAGGACGAAATGAAAGCGCTTAGCTTCGAAGGACCCGAAAGAATTCGCGTTGACGTTGCCGAAGGAGACATGGTTAATGTTATTGCCGGTGTCTGGGTCGGAACGGTCGGCGTGGTTAAAAGGGTTGACGAAAACAAACAGGTTGTTACAATTAACGTTGAACTCTTCGGACGTGAAACACCTGTTGAAATCGGTTTTGCAGACATCAAAAAGATGTAACTGCGCACAACTTAGGTTGTTCATAGGATTTCCTATATTTTATAGATGTTCTTGAACAGTGGGAGCCGCAAAATAGGTTGCGGCGCCGAACCACATTTTATTAGGAGGTAGCCAAAATGGCAAAGAAAGTTTCAGGTTATATCAAGTTACAGATTCCTGCCGGCAAAGCAACACCGGCACCCCCTGTTGGTCCCGCTTTAGGCCAGCACGGTGTTAACATCGTTGAATTCACAAAGCAGTTCAACGCAAAGACAGCAGATAAGGGTGATGTAATCATTCCTGTTGTTATCACAGTTTACGCAGACAAGAGTTTCAGTTTTATTACAAAGACTCCTCCCGCTGCAGTATTATTGAAGAA
>JAGADU010000069.1 GCA_017613435.1 Lachnospiraceae bacterium
GTATTGTTTTCTTCTTTTACGGCATTGCTTTCTTCTTTGGAGTTTTCTTCGAGAATCTCGTCTATAAAATCCTTATGTCCTTCGGATTCTTTTTCTTTGAGGAAATCGGCAAAACTTCCGAAAGGCGGAACGTCTTCCTTTGTTTCCTTAACTTCTTCCTTGACTTCCAAAGAAGCTTCGGATGCTTCTTCTCCTGCAAATGCGCTCACATTCGAGAAAAGGCTTTCGTATTCGGGATTGGTCTTTTCTTCGGCCGTTTCCTGATTGTCGGCCGTATCCGATCCTTCGTTTTCTTCAAAAACAAATTTGTCCTCTTCTCCCGTATCGGCGCCCTCTGCCTCGGTTGTTTCCTCGTCGGCTTCGGTTTGCACGAAAGATGATTTGTCCGCATCGCAGATCGGGCAACTGTAAAGATTGTCAAAAGACTCTCCCGCCTGCTGTTCGTCAAATACATATCCGCATATTTTACATTCGTATTTTGCCATAAAAAAATACCCTCCAAATAGCATATACCTAATCCCTTATATCATATATTTTTACATGCCGAATGTCAAGAAAAATCGCCATTTTCGGACAATTTCGAAACCCTTTTTCCGACAGGTTTTCAGCTCCCGCAAATCATTAACTTTTTCACCTGTTTTTTGAAATTTTTTTATAATTTTCTTGCCCGCGTTCTCTTTTTGCGGGTATACTCTTTTTATGAGCGATTTTTTTAAAAAAAATTACAAATTCATACTTACGTACGACGGAACGAAATACTACGGTTGGGAGCATCAGCCGAAAGTCGAGGAAACAATCCAGGGCAAAATGGAAAACGTGCTTTCGAAAATGCTTGAATGCGACGTTGAAGTCATAGGTTGCGGCAGAACGGATGCCGGAGTAAGCGCAAAAGGTTATGTCTGCAATGCGCATCTTGCCACGGACAAAAGTCCCGAATACGTCAGAGATTATCTGAACAGATATCTTCCCGACAATATCTGCGTGGACGAATGCATTATCGCAAGCGACAGATTCCATGCAAGATACAACGCCGTCGGAAAAACATACAGATACACCTGTTACATTGGCGACAAAAAACCCGTTTTCGACAGAAAATACGTATATGTCCTCGATTTCAAACCGGATATCGATGCGATGAAAAAGGCGGCTTCGCTTTTAACCGGCGAGCATGATTTCGCATCGTTTTGTTCCAATCCGAAAATGAAAAAATCCACCGTAAGAAGGGTGGATTCAATCGTTATAGAAAAAAACGGCGATTATCTGACTTTCACTTATCACGGATCCGGTTTTTTGCAGCATATGGTAAGAATATTAACCGGAACCCTTCTGGAAGTCGGTGAAGGCAAGCGCGACGCTTCTTCCATGAGCGGGCTTATCGATGCCAAAGAAAGAGCAAAAGCCGGAGCCTGCGCCCCGGCATGCGGATTATGCCTTATTAAAGTCGATTATTGAAATGAATGATAAATAATCATACTTATCTTAAAAATCACCTTAAAAGGTTTTAAGAAACTTCTCTATTTCACTGTTTACTTCTTCGGGTCTGTCATAATTCGAATTGTGTGCCGCATTCTTTATCCATGAAATTTCGCAACCGAGATCTTCGGACCACTCTTTATTATATTTTATTACTTTGCCGGTAACGTCTTTGTCTCCGACAATAAGGAGCGTCGGACATTTTATTTGCAGATTGCTGACATCATCAAGAAAACAGGCATATCCCGTTCCCAACAAACGGCAGAGTTCTTTCTTGTCATAATCCTCATGCATATCAAGCATGTTCAAATAAGCGCCTTCGGTTGTCGATACCTGTTTTGCCACGCTTTTTCTCAAAATTTTATCAGGATAAAGTTTGGACATCCATTCTATTTGTCTTAACCACCATTTATCGGATTTCGAATAATATTTTTCGCCGTAGGGACAGCTGTCTATCGAAACGAATCCTTCCACGATTTCGGGAAATCTTTTCAACACGGATTGTGTAATAAATCCTCCCATGGACTGACCGATAAAAACCGCTTTTTCGATCCCGTTTTCCTCAAGAATTTCTTTCGCCGCAAAAGCCGCTTTTTCATATGTGAAATTTTCAAAAGGTCTGGATTTTCCGTGAGCGGGCGCATCCCATGAAATAACATTGTATTCTTTCGAAAAATAATCGGTTTGATTATCAAAAAGTTTGTGATTCGCCGTAAGTCCGTGAAGGAAGAATAACGTTCTTTTGTTGCAATCGATATCACCAAAAATCCAGTAATGTATTTCGCCTGATTCTGTTTTTAATATTTTCTCGTTTTCCATATACATCCTTTTATTCTTGTTATTCATTTTACTGTTGTTAATTTTTTACACTTCTCTTTTTCTTCAGCGCGTTGTTCTTTTGTCGAAGCATATCTTTTCTTTAACCTATTCATACCACAAACAAAAAACGGGAACAATATCTGTTCCCGTAAGTTGCACTTATTTGTCGTTATCATTCACTTTTTTGTGTTCTTTCTGAAATTGCTTAAGATCTGCATTAAGTATTTTATCATCTATTTTTCTCTTAACTCTGTAAATTAAGAATACGCAAAGATACATGAACAAAATATACCCCGCGAAAATCAGTGTCGATGAAATACTCTTTTCATACCAGTTTCCGAAAAACGAAACCATGCAATAGATGAGTGTGCATATAAAGAATCCGAGGTATTCACGCACACCGAGTTTGTCTGCCTCATCGCAATTCCCGAAAACATATACCTGAAGATACGCTACTCCGTAACAAGATAAAATCATTTCGGCCATGTGAAGAATGCTTGCATCGTTTTGACCGAATATAAGTCTGTGAGCGCAGTAAAAAAACAGGAAAGCAAAGAAATAAAGACAGGCTTTAAATTCAATCCCGATTTCGCGCGTAAGAAATTTTTCAAACCGGGATACTTTTTTCTTATCTTCCATCTTACCTGTCTCCTTTCAAAAGTCTTCTGAATTCCGAAGCATATCTTCTCGAAATTATTATATGCTCTCCGCTTTCAAGTGTTGCATCGATTCTGTTTGAGGACAAGCTCTTAAGCGAAGATACTCTGTTAACATTAATGACTATAGCTTTCGCACATCTGAAGAAACACTCGTCATTAATTGAATTCATAAACGAGTTAAGTGTTCCTTCAAGTCTTATTACTTTGTCTTTGGTGTATGCAAAAACTTTTTCGTCGACAGATTCAAGATATAAAAGTTCATCCGTTTCTATACAGATATTTTCATCATCAACGCGACCCCATATCTTATTGTCATCGTCATTTAAAATCCCTATTATTTTGTTTATTTTTCCCGAAAGTTCCCTGTATCTTATCACAACACTTTCTTCACCTTCCGGGATTTGTTTGATATCAATAAACATTTAGTTTTCCTATGCGTTAAGAATCTTATATAATTCTTCGGTTGCAAGTCTCGCTTTTGCAACGATGGCTTTCTCCTGTTCTTTGGGGAAACAGTAATACTGAACTTTATTGTTTCCTATGCAGATCATGTCTCCTATTTCATACCAGAAATAATCAGCATACAGACTGTATGTGTTTTTTCCCGATTGTTTGTAATTAAGTTTTCCGTCGCACCCCGTCAGTTCGAAACCGTCCTTATTATGTACAAGTCTCCCTTCTCCGACACTGTAAATGCTTTTTGTATCCACGAGCATTTTTATTTCAACATCCGTATCAAGCAAATATGTGCCGTTTTCGAGTTCTTTTTTTACTTCTTCCCTCTCCCATGCATACCAGTCGCTGACAAATCCGAATTCACATTCTCCCGACTTTGACGAAAGAGTGCCGTTCTCTTCAAGAGTGTATTCCCTGCCGCAATGCGAGCAGGTAACATTGATTCCCTTTCCGATCATACCGCCTTCGTTTTTGCAGGAAGGGCATTTGTACAAAACCCTGTGAAGACCGTCGGCTCTGAAAGGTTCGTCAATGATTACGCCTTTTTCGAACTGTGCCTTAAAATGGTCGTACGTAAATTCGTCCTTTAATATTTCATACAATTCATCATTGCTTTTTTCTTTTATGTCTTCCCTCGACAAAAGATATTTAACCGTGGCTTTTATTTCGGTATCCCTCTTTTGAAGGTTGTTGTACAAAGGGTCTCTTAAAAAAGCTCCCTCCGTCTTAACCGTAACAACCGGAACATCCATAAGTTTAATGCATTTTGAAATACCGTACGGAAGGGGCGTTTGCGTGCCGTCAAAGCTGTAACTTGCCTCGGGATACATAACAATTGAGCTTTTAAGCGTGTCAATCGTATATTTCATGTCTTTTACAAGATTAAGGTCCGTAACGAATTTTTCCGTCGGAATGCAACCGACCTTCCTCATGAGAGCGTTTTTGCCGACAAAGCCGTCATTGGTGCAGACAATATGATACTGTCTGTCGGAAAAGATTGTCCCTATAATCTGTAAATCCGTAAAGCACGAATGATTCATGAGAATCAAACAGGGTTCATCGTTTTTCAGCTTATCCATCCCGATTTTTTCGAAGGAAAAATGTGTGGCTTTAAGTTCGCTCTTTGCCAAAAACTTAATCAATTTTCTCAATAAAACCGATTGTCTTGACGGATTTTTATGGGTATCCTTTTTGATCTTGCAGACTTCTTCGTAACTTTTGGGCGTATCCTTGATCTTCATAATCCTAAATAATTCCTTTTATACAAAAAGCCGAAGTCAATGCTCCGGCTTTAAATATTTATTTTCAAAAAACCTACAGTTCTCTGTTTCTTTCCACGCATGCTTCAACGGCATCCATGACAACGCCTCTGAAACCGCCTTCTTCAAGAACCTGTACGGCAGCTATTGTGGTGCCGGCGGGCGAACAAACCATGTCTTTTAATTCGCCGGGATGTTTTCCGGTCTCAAGCATTAATGCGGCGCTTCCCTTAACGGCACTTGCGGCAAATTCGTAGGCCTTGTCTCTTGTAAGACCTGCTGCCACGCCCGCATCCGCCATTGCTTCGATAAACATGAATACATATGCGGGAGCGCTTCCGCTTATTCCGACAACCGCATCCATCTGCGATTCGCTGACTTCAATGGCTTTTCCGCATGCTCCGAGTATCTTTAAAGCCGTCTCCATATTCTCCTTGTCAACATTCTTGTTGGCGCAGATTCCCGTACAACCCTCTCCTACGAGTGCAGGAGTATTTGGCATGCATCTTACTATCTTCATGCCGGAACCGATATTGCTCTCAAGCCATTCGATTGTCTTTCCCGCGGCAATCGAGATAATAAGCGTGTTCTTGTTCCATTTAGATTTTATTCCCTTTAACATGTCTCCCATGTGCTGGGGTTTAACGGCCAAAAGAACAACATCCGACGAAGAAAGAACTTCGCCGTTGTCGGCTGCAATTTTGATACCGTATTTTTCCGAAACGGTATTTTTCAAATTATCGTTCAAATCATATCCGATAACATCTTCCTTGGATACTATTCCCTTGGAAATGATTCCGCCGAGAATCGCACCGCCCATGTTTCCGAGTCCGATAATTCCTATTTTCATTTTCGTAATTCTCCTTCTTTGCTTTTTGCACTATTAGATTATCACATTTTTTTGCAAAAAAATACTGCAACAAAAAAATAATTCGTCAAATTCAAATCACGTCAAGCGAAACCTTAAAGGAAATCAGCCTTTCCGTTTCGCTTGAATCGAATTTAATAACATACGCCTGCATTTCGGAATCGATCGAAACAATCGTTCCTTCGCCGAGTATCATATGTTTTATTCTGCTGCCCTCGCTTAAAAGATCTTCTTTGTCTTTTATAAGAGTTTTGTCGTAAAGTTTGATATATTCTTTGGCCTCTTTAATAAGCGATTCCGCAGGTTCGTTGATGTATATGAGGCACTCCCTTCCGATATCGAAAAGAAATCTCGAAGGGAAACGGGGCGACGAATCAAAATTCCTGCCCATCGCTTCGGTCAGATACAGCGAATCTTTTGCACGGGTTATCGCAACGAATGCAAGCCTTCTTTCCTCTTCCATCGCAGCATGCGTTCTTGTCTTTTTGGAAGGGAATATTCCCTCATTGAGACCGCATATGAAAACATTTTTGAATTCGAGTCCCTTGGCTGCGTGAACCGTCATTAATTTGACGCGGTCCTTCGTATCTTCCAAATCGGAATTGGTATATAAAGCTATGTGTTTAAGATAACTGTCGAGATTCGTTTCTTCGCCGCAGGTCACTTCGTATTCGTAAATCGACTGTTTCAGCTCAGCCAGATTGTCAAGCCTCTCCTGTGCGCCTTCGGTTCTTAGCGCTTCCTCGTATCCGCTTAATTGAAGAACCTGCGTAAACAGTTCCGAAATGCTCTTCTTTTCGAGATTCTCGGAAAGCTTATCGCAGAGTTCCAAAAATTCCGCGGCTTTAGTGCCTTTGAATATCGGATTGTCCGAATTTTCCTTAAGGGCATTGTATAAAGTAATATGATTCTTTTCGCTTATTTCTTCGAGGAATTTGATTCTCCTCTCGCCCATGTTTCTTTTGGGAGTATTGATAACGCGCTTGAATGCAAGATCGTCTGCGGAAACAAGCATTCTTAAATACGAAAGCGCGACCTTTATTTCAAGCCTGTCGTAAAATTGCACTCCGCTGTAAATCACATAAGGGATTTTGTTTGAAAAAAGGGCATTTTCGATGCTTCTTGTCAGAAAATGAGATCTGAAAAGAATCGTAAAATCCCTGAAATCGTCTTTATTTTCCTCTTTGGCTTTGAGGATTGTCGATGCTATAAACATCGCTTCGTCATCGGAATTTTTTGCAAAATAAACCCCTGCTTTTTTGCCCTCGCCCCTTATCGACACAAGGTTCTTTTCTTCCCTGTATCTGTTTTTGGAAATAAGGGAATTGGCAACATCGATGACCCCTTTTACGGAGCGGTAATTTTCATTCATGACAATCGTCTTCGCCGGTACGAATTTTTTGTCGAAATCCAAAAGATAATGAATGTCCGCTCCCCTCCATGTGTAAATGGTCTGGTCCGGGTCTCCGACAACGAATAAATTCCTGTGATAATCCGACAAAACTTCCATCAGCTCATACTGCGGTTTGTCGATGTCCTGGAATTCGTCGATCATTATGTACATCAGGCGTTTTTGCCATTTAAGACGGGACTCTTCGTTTACTTTGAACGTATAGAGCGTGAAAATGATAAGATCGTTGTAATCGAGTCCGAAACATTTCTTTTCCTGATAGAGATATCCGTAAAAAATGATATCCTTGGCGGTTACGGCCTCATCGTATTTTTCCTTAAGTTTTTCGAGCGACATGTCAAACATATCCAGATAATAGTCCGGGCGTTCGAAGAGTTTTAACATCTCAATCATGTCGCGCGCTTTCGAAAAAGTCATATCGCGAAGGGAGAGATTTCTCTCTTCGTAAATGACCGAAAGCATTGCATCGATATCGGAATTGTCGAGCACAAGGAAGGATTTGGGGTAATTGAAAACGAAACTTTCTTCTTTTAGAACATTGGCGCAGAAACCGTGAAAAGTGTTGATGTATCCCGTATCTCTGTCACCTGTCAGATTATGAATTCTCTGCCTCATTTCGTTGGCAGCCTTATTGGTAAAAGTCACACATAAAATATTGCCGGCGGGAATGCCGACTTCGTTGACAAGGTATGCAAATCTGTGCGTGAGCGTCTTGGTTTTGCCGCTTCCCGCTCCGGCGATTACTCTTACGTAACCTTCGGTATTTATTACCGCTTCTCTTTGAGAATCATTTAATTTATCCAATGCCTGCTCTGCCATATGATATCCTTCGAATCTTTATAAACGATGCATTAATTATTTTATCATAAAGCGAACAAACTTTCGAGTATTTTTTGAAAATTTTTTATTTTTCGGTCCCGCCGAGGGTTTTTATTATTCTGCTTAGGCGTTCGTTTTTTTCGTGCCATACAATTCGGGGCGGCCACGGAAGACACAAAATATAATCCCTGTCTTTTCCGGACAGTTCTTCGAGGGATTTTTCAAATGCCTTTTTGTCTTTAAGCATTTTCAAACCGAAATCGCAGGGAATGAATTCTTTGTCCGAAAAAGTATTTTTTGATACAACCTGTTTAAAAGAAACCCTGCCGAGACCATCCTGCACCTTTTCGTAGGTAAATCTTTTTTGTGTTCCGTTTCGGGGATCTTCCAATAAAATGACGCCCGTATCGACATAATGTTTCCATACGATTTCGGCGATTTTGTCAATCGGGGTCGGAAAATCCAGTCTTTTTTGTATTTCTTTGACCGTAAGTCCCTTGCCGGCCATAAGACGGATCGCATCCGCGGATGCAAAATCAAACGTAAAATCCGCAAGGGCTTTTTTGAAATATTTATCGCTCATTTTTACCCGAATTCTTTTTAAAACGCATTCTTATCAATTCAAACACACCTGTCAAAAGGCATCCTGCGGCATAACAGACGATGTCTTTAAAATCAAACGTTCCGCCGATCAGGATTCTGAAAAAGCGTACGTTTCCGAGTCCGATCAGATCCACAAAACGAAAATACTGAAGTATTTCGACGAATACCGAAAAAAGAAAAACATATAAGGGCAGCAAACGGCATCCCTCGGGAATGAAAATACGAACAAAACAAAAGATAACGATTACAACGATTGCGTCTCCGACATAGGGTCTTATGAAATCATCATGAACAAAAAGCGCTATAAGCACTTCGATCGCAATCAACAATACGGTGAGCAAAATGTAAACGATTCTTTTCTTCATGATTCCTTCCCCGTGTCTTTTGCATCAATTATACCATAAAAAGAAAATCCGAAATTCGTAAGGTGCAAAAGAGAACAATATTGTCTTGAAAGTTGAAATATTAGGATTATACTGAAATTATGTCAGAAAACAATATGAATTCGGGAAACAATTCCGAATGGATTCAAGCAAAAAACGAATTAATGAAAGCCATGGCTTCGCTCAATTTCCCCGAGCGTCTCGGCGAAGAGGTATGCAAAAATCTCAAATACCCCGCAGCCATTCGCAGGATGACGGCATATCTTTACAATGTCAGACCCAAAACCGCGGAGCTTGTTGTAGACGAGATGCTTTCGATATGCAGCGAAATCGAGGCATGGAAGGACAAAAAAGCAAGCGAACACGCATGGGCTTCATACAATGACTGGTTAAACAACAAACCTTTTTAAAAAACCGACGGAACAATCCGCCGGCTTTTTTATCTTCTTTGTCTGAATCCTTCATACATCATAATGGATGCGGCGACCGAAGCGTTTAGGCTTTCGACTTCCCCGCACATCGGAATGAATACCGAATTGTCGCACGCTTCAATCGTGCTTTTTTTGAGTCCGTTTCCTTCATTGCCTATTACGAAAGCAGAAGATTTTTTGTAATCGTATTTGTCATATTCCAAAGCTTTTTTGTCAAGCGCGCATGCGTAAGAGGCAATGCCTTTTTCCCTCATTGCAAAAAGAGCATCCGTCACTTCGTTTACATATGCGAATTTCACCCTGAAAATGCTTCCCATCGTGGAACGTATAACCTTGGGGTTGTAAATATCCACGCAGTCCCTGCTCATTATGATGCCGCTTGCTCCGGCGCCTTCCGCACTCCTTATAATCGTTCCGATATTTCCCGGATCCTGAATGTTTTCAAGAACCGCAACAAGGGGATTTTCGGCGGATATTATTTCCGAGACATCGAAGAAGCGCATCTTAATCACGCTGACAATTCCCTGGGGAGTTACCGTATCGGATACTTTTTTGAATACGGATTCGGAAACGGTTTCATAACCGATTCTCTCTAATTTCTTTTTTATTTCCTTATCAAACGTTTCGTAAGCGCCTTCTTTGACATAGACTTCAAGTATATCTTCTTTGGGCGCTTCCTCGAACATTTTGATTCCCTCGGCGATAAACTTTCCTTCTTTTTTTCTGAAAGACGCCTTGCTCTTCAATGTCTGTATGTATTTTACTCTGCCGTTTGACGCACTGGTAATCACGTTGTTCTCCGTTTCTACATGGAAAGCATCTTGCTTACTCTGTATTCGTATTCGGAAATGTCTTTTTGCATTGCAAGAGCTTCATCGATATCGTAATCAACGAATTCTCCCTTACTGTGCGCAACAACCCTGTTAGTCTTGCCTTCGCAAAGAATTTCCGCAGCATACGAGCCCATAATCGAAGCATAAAATCTGTCCTTACAGGTGGGCGAACCGCCTCGCTGCATGTAACCCAAAATCGTTGCTCTCGTTTCAATACCTGTTGCGGCTTCGATTCTTCTTGCCATACTGGTTGAATGTCCGATGCCCTCGGCATTGATGATAATATGATGTCTCTTGCCTTTTTTTCTGTTTTGAATAATGTTGTTGATTATTGTCTGTTCGTTATAATCGTATTTTTCGGGAATGAGGATATCTTCCGCGCCGTTTGCTATACCGCACCATAAAGCGATATAACCTGCGTTTCTTCCCATAACTTCAATAATACTGCATCTTTCATGCGAAGATGAAGTATCCCTGACTTTATCGATTGCTTCCATGGCGGTGTTGATAGCAGTGTCAAAACCGATGGTATAATCCGTACATGCGATATCCAAATCGATGGTTCCGGGCAATCCGATTGTATTGACTCCGTGCTTCGAAAGAGCAAGCGCTCCTCTGTAGGAGCCGTCACCGCCGATTACGACGATACCGTCGATATTGTGCTTTTTGCAAATCTCCGCACCCTTTGCCTGACCTTCTTCGGTCATGAATTCGGAGCATCTTGCGGTTCCCAGAATCGTACCGCCTTCGTCAATGATATCAGACACGCTGCTTCTGTTCATATCGACAATTTCTTCCGCCAAAAGTCCCGCATATCCTCTCTTTATTCCTTTTACCGCAACGCCTTTGCAAAGCGCCGTTCTGACCACTCCTCTTATGGCCGCGTTCATTCCGGGCGCATCACCGCCGCTTGTAAGAACACCGATTGTTTTAATCTCAGCCATATTGTTTTCCTCCTTCCAAAACGGTTATCTGATTACAACCGAATTTGCTCCGAGAATCGCTTCGATCTCGGGAATAATATTTTCATCGGCCGCTACGCCGAGTTCTTTCTTTGTCAGGGTTTTAAGCTTGTTTTCCTTAATGACGCGGATATTAACGCTGTCCGAGCCTTTGTGGTTCCACAGGCATTCGTAAACCTTATCCCATAACTCATTATACTTGTCCATATCGTCAAACTTCAACCACAAAGTTTTGGGAATATCGTCAAAGGATGTTATTTCCTCGACAATGAGTTTCGAATTTTCCTCGTCTTCGGTCGAAACCCTTCCCGACACAAATACGAGTTTGTCATCAACAAGCATATCCCTTACTCTCTCGTAAGCTTTGGGGAATACCATGGCTTCGACGCTTCCGTAAAGATCTTCCAGTTCGAAAATCGCCATAGTCTCTTTTCTCTTGGTAAGTCTGACGTTCAGATTCGTAATGATTCCGCCGACTTTCACCTGCTTTTTGTCGGGAAGCCTGCTGCCCTCGAATTCAATCTGATATACGAAATCGGACGAAACCGCATTTATGTTCTTTTTCCAGATTTCCTTGACATCGTCCAAAGGATGCCCCGAAATATAAACTCCGAGCACTTCCCTCTCCATCTGCAGAATCATTTCCTTGGGGAATTCTTCCACATTCGGAAGTTTTATGTCCATGGCCTTTCTTTCTTCGGAAGGCAGCATGTCAAAAATCGTCATCTGGTTGGAATCCAATTTCTTTTGTTCGGCAGCGACGTCGTCAATCAGCATTTCATAGACCTGAATATACTGTTTTCTGTTGCCGCCGAGACTGTCGAAAGCACCTGCTTTTATAAAGTTTTCCACGGCGCGCTTGTTAACGTCCTTGTTGCCCATTCTTCTGACGAAATCGGAAATGCTTTCGAATTTTCCGTTTTCGTTTCTTTCGGCAACGATTCTGTCGATCACCGGACCGCCCACGTTTTTTATGGCCTTAAGAGAATATATGAGTTTGCCGTCCTTGGCCGTAAAATCCCTGAATCCTTCATTGATATCGGGAGGAAGGACTTCTATACCCATTTCTCTCGCCGAATTGATATATTCGGCGGTCTTTACGGGATTGTCGATGTAACAGGTGATAAGCGCCGCCATAAATTCAAGCGGATAATAATATTTCATATAAGCCGTCTGGTACGAAACCACGGCATAAACGGCCGAATGCGATTTGTTGAACGCATATGCGGCGAAAGTTTTCATCTCGGAATAAATCTGTTTGGCTACATTTTCGGGAATGCCTCTTTTGATACATCCGTCGATTCCCTTGCTCTCGTCTCCGTATATAAACAATTTGCCCTGTTCTTCCATTTCTTCGGCTTTTTTCTTGGACATGATCTTTCTGACCTTGTCGCTTCCGCCCATGGAAAAACCGCCCAAATCCCTTACTATCTGCATAACCTGTTCCTGGTAAACGATACAGCCGTATGTTGATTCGAGAATGGGTTTCAATTCATCGCAAAGATAAACAACGGCTTCGGGATTTTCCTTACACTTGATGTAATTGTCGATAAACTGCATCGGGCCGGGTCTGTAAAGCGCAATTCCGGCCATTACGTTTTCAAGGTTTTTGGGCTTTAATTTTTTCATAAAGCCCCTCATGCCTCCGGACTCGAGCTGGAATATTCCGTCGGTATCTCCGGTGCCTATATATTCATAGACTTTGGGATCGTCCATGTTTATTTCTTCGAGATTGATGTCAATTCCCCTTGTCTTTTTGACGTTAAGACATGCTTTCTCAAGCACGGTCAGCGTACGAAGACTCAGGAAATCCATTTTCAAAAGGCCCTGTGCTTCAAGAGTCGCCGCTTCGTACTGCGTAACAAGAATATCGTCGGTTCCCTTTGCGAGAGGAACGAATGCCTCTACTTCCTTGGGCGCGATAAGAACTCCCGCGGGATGCACGGATGAATGTCTCGGAAGATGCTCGAGCTTTAACGACATGTCGATGACTTTCTTTACATTCTCGTCAGCTTCGTACATTTTCTTTAAATCAGGGCTGACTTTGAGCGCATTGGTAAGATTTACTTCTTCGTCGTTTATTCTGTTTGGAATAGCCTTCGAAATCCTGTCGCCGACTTCGTAGGGAAGTCCCAAAACCCTTGCGACGTCTCTGACGACGCCCTTGGCTTTCAGGGTACCGAAAGTAATGATTCTCGATACTTTTTCTTCGCCGTATTTGTCTATAACATAATCTATTACTTCCTGACGTCTTTCATCTCCAAAATCAATATCGATATCGGGCATGGTAACACGTTCCGGATTAAGGAATCTTTCAAAAATAAGACCGTATCTGATAGGGTCGATATTGGTAATTCGCAGACAATATGCAACAATACTTCCCGCACCGGAACCTCTTCCGGGGCCGACCGCAATGCCCCTGTTTTTGGCATATGCGATGAAATCCATTACTATCAGGAAATAATCGACAAATCCCATTTTGACGATAACGCTTAATTCGTAATCAAGTCTTTCTTTGGCAACGGGATCGTTGTCGGGATATCTTTTCTTTAATCCTTCTTCGCAGATATGTCTTAAATAACTCTCCGATGTATATCCTTCGGGAACTTCGAAATGAGGAAGTTTGGGCTCTTTGCCGTCAAGGTTCACATGGCATCTGTCGGCCACAAGCTGCGTATTGTCAATCGCTTCTTCCGCGTAAGGAAAAAGTTCCCTCATCTCTTCTTCGCTTCTTACGAAAAACTGACCTTCGGCATATTTCATTCTGTCGGTATCGTTAACCGTTTTGCCGGTCTGAAGGCATAAAAGCAAATCATGCGCATCGGAATCGGATGCATATGTGTAA
>JAGADU010000070.1 GCA_017613435.1 Lachnospiraceae bacterium
AATTCGGCATAATGCATATTGGGTGTAATCATTTTGCATTCCTTCTTTCAGAATAATATATAAGATAATTCAATATGTACGATTTATCGTACATCTCCTTCGTAAACAAAAGTTGCGGGTCCGCGCATAATTATTTTGTCTTCGGAGGTTACTGTAATTTCGAGTGTGCCTCCGTCAAGGTGTACCTTAATGGGTGTATCGTAATCGCAGTAATTCTACTTTACGGATGCGAAAGCAGAAGCGCATGCACCCGTGCCGCATGCCATTGTTACTCCGCTGCCGCGTTCCCATACCCTCATTCTCAATTCGTTTCTTGCGAGTACTTCGACGAATTCGACATTGACTCCGTCGGGATAGTGTTCGTCATGCTCTATCACCGGACCGTATGTTGTAAGAGGAGCGCTTTCGGCATCATCGACAAAAATAACGGTATGGGGATTGCCCGTCGAAACGGGAGTGGTCTTGATTGCAGAATCAAGCACGTTAAGAGTTAAATCTTCGCCGAGCACGCCTTCGCCCATATCCACCGATACGCTTACCACATTTCCGCCGACAACTTCAAGCGATAAATATTTGATGCCGGATAGGGTGTCTATTTTTAATTTCGTCTTGTCGGTGTACCCTTTATCGTACACATATTTTCCGACGCATCTCACGCCGTTACCGCACATTTTGGCTTCGCTTCCGTCGGCGTTGAAAATACGCATCGTAAAATCGGCCTTATGCGAGGGTGAAATATATATCATTCCGTCCGAGCCTGCACCGAAATGCCTGTCGGAGAGTCTGATCGACAAATCTTTTATGTTTTCGGGTACTTCGCCGAATACGTACAAATAATCGTTTCCGAGACCGTGCATTTTTGTAAAGTGCATTTTAATTCTCCTTTCTGAAACTGCCGAGATTCAGTGAATGATTATTCGGCATCTATCGTGGATATTCCCATCGTCACTTCCTCGAGTACGTCAAGAAGCATTCTTACGGTATCGAGAGAGGTTAACATGGTGATGTTGTTTTGCGTTGCTTTAAGTCTTATCGCAACACCGTCTCCGTAATGGTTGCCCGAGAGTACGGCACGCGTGTTAATGATGTAGCTTACGTAATCGGAGTTGATTGCATCGAGGATTTCGTTGCTTCCCTCGCTGGGCTTGTGCAAAATTCTTGATTTGACACCGTTTGCGCGTAAGAATTCGCCGGTTACGGTTGTGGCTTCGATGTTAAAGCCCATCTTGTAAAATCTTCTTACAAGAGGAAGCGTTTCTTCCTTGTCCTCATCGGCCACGCTTACAAGCACGGTTCCGTAATTCTTGAGTTTAAGTCCCGATGCTATCATTGCTTTATACATTGCTCTGTGGAGCTTTTTGTCGTATCCGATGGCTTCGCCGGTGGATTTCATCTCGGGTGAGAGATAGGAGTCCATTCCGCGGAGTTTCGAGAACGAGAATGCGGGAACTTTTACGTAGAAACGGCCTTTTTCCTTGGGATAAATCTCTGTTAAGCCCTGTTCCTT
The DNA here is from genome assembly GCA_017613435.1 of Lachnospiraceae bacterium. GTDB lineage: Bacteria > Bacillota > Clostridia > Lachnospirales > Lachnospiraceae > UBA3766. The sequence continues at coordinate 1,508 of JAGADU010000070.1, forward strand.
TAACGATTTTCCGAGCATTACCCATGTTGCGATGTCTGCAAGACAGTATCCCGTGGCCTTGGAAAGGAAGGGAACCGTTCTCGAAGATCTGGGGTTAACTTCGATGATGTAGACTTCTTCGTTTGCATCCACAATGAACTGTATGTTGTAAAGGCCTATTATACCGATTCCGAGACCGAGTTTTTTGGCATAATCGAGTATCGTGGTCTTGACTTTTTCGGAAAGCGAATATGAAGGATATACGCTTATCGAGTCGCCCGAATGCACGCCGGTTCTTTCGACAAGTTCCATGATTCCGGGAACGAAAACGTTTTCTCCGTCGCATACCGCATCGACTTCGACTTCTTTGCCGCGGATGTACCTGTCTACGAGTACGGGCTTGTCTTCGTCGATTTCAACGGCTGTTTTCAGATATTTGCAAAGTTCCTCTTCCTTGGCAACAATCTGCATTGCCCTGCCGCCGAGTACGAAAGAAGGTCTTACAAGAACGGGATATCCGATTTCCGCAGCCGCCTTAATGCCTGCATCTATGCTTGTAACCGCACAACCCTTGGGCTGAGGGATATTAAGCTTTAACAAAAGATGTTCGAAAAGGTCTCTGTCTTCGGCGCGGTCGATTGCTTCGCAACCGGTACCGATGATTTTTACGCCGCGTTTTGAAAGAGGATCCGCAAGGTTGATGGCCGTCTGACCGCCGAGTGTTGCGATCACGCCCTCGGGTTTTTCGTATTCTATGATATTCATTACGTCCTCTACGCAGAGAGGTTCGAAATAAAGCTTGTCGGAGCATGTGTAATCGGTCGAAACGGTCTCGGGATTGTTGTTTATGATGATTGCTTCGTAACCCGACGCTTTGATGGTCATAACCGCATGTACGGTGGAATAGTCGAATTCCACGCCCTGACCGATTCTGATGGGTCCCGAGCCCAAAACTATAACTTTCTTTTTGTCAGATACGATTGATTCGTTTTCGTCTTCATAGGTCGAATAGAAATATGGAATGTAGCTTTCGAATTCCGAAGCGCAGGTATCGATCATTTTGTATACGGGACGAATATTGTATTCGTGTCTTAATGCGTAAACATCGTCCTCGCTCATTTCCCAAAGCACTGCGATTTCTTTGTCCGAAAAGCCCATTTTCTTGGCAGCAAGAAGGATGTCCTTATCTTTTTTGCATGCAACCAGATCTCTTTCGGCGTCCGTGATATTCTTGATTTTTCTTAAAAAGAACGAATCTATGGCCGTTATCGAATTGATTTCTTTTTCGTTTGCGCCCCTTCTGAAAAGTTCGGCTATAGCGTAGATTCTGTCGTCGGTTCCGATCTTTATGTAGGACTTCAATTCGTCATCCGTTTTGAAATCGAATTTTGAATTGTAAAGATGGAAGAGACCGATTTCAAGCGAACGAACGGCTTTAAGGAGGCTTTCTTCGAAAGTGCGTCCGACGCTCATTACTTCGCCCGTTGCTTTCATCTGAGTGCCGAGCGAGTTGTTCGCATCCGTAAATTTATCGAAAGGAAAACGGGGCATCTTGGTTACGACATAATCAAGCGTGGGCTCGAAGGATGCGGGAGTGTTGGCGATTTGGATTTCATCGAGCGTCATTCCGACGCCGATTTTTGCCGATACTCTTGCAATCGGATAGCCGCTGGCTTTCGATGCGAGTGCCGATGAACGGGACACTCTGGGGTTAACCTCGATTAAATAATACTGGAAAGATTTGGGGTCGAGCGCAAACTGCACATTGCATCCGCCTTCGATTTCGAGCGCGCGGATAATCTTTAAAGCGCTGTCACGAAGCATGTGATACTCTTTGTTTGTGAGAGTCTGCGAAGGACATACGACGATCGAATCGCCGGTGTGAATTCCGACGGGGTCGAGGTTTTCCATGTTACAGATGGTAATGGCAGTATCGTTCGAATCGCGCATTACCTCGTATTCTATTTCTTTAAAGCCTTTGATGCTTTTTTCGATCAATACCTGTCTTACGGGAGAAAGCTCGAGAGCGTTCTTCATAAGCGGAAGATATTCTTCCTCGTTTTCGGCAAATCCGCCCCCTGTTCCGCCGAGTGTAAATGCGGGTCTTAAAACTACGGGATAACCGATTTTTTCGATTACCTTAAGACCGTCTTCGATTGTGGAAGCGATATCGGAAGGAAGGACCGGCTCGCCCAATTCCTCACAGAGTTCCTTAAAGAGTTCTCTGTCTTCGGCGCGTTCGATACTTCTGCTTTTGGTTCCCAAAAGTTCGCAGCGGCACTCGTTTAAAATACCTTTCTTTTCGAGCTGCATTGCAAGGTTAAGACCGGTCTGTCCGCCGATTCCCGGAAGAATCGCATCGGGACGCTCGTATCTTATTATCTTGGCAATGTATTCGAGTGTGAGCGGTTCCATGTAAACTTTGTCGGCGATGGCCGTATCCGTCATTATCGTCGCGGGGTTTGAGTTGCAAAGAATTACTTCGTAACCTTCCTCTTTAAGCGCGAGACACGCCTGCGTTCCGGCGTAATCGAATTCCGCCGCCTGACCGATGACTATGGGACCGGAGCCTATGACAAGTACTTTTTTGATATCAGTTCTTTTGGACATTTTATTATCCTCGTTTTATAACATTAAAACTTTTTATGATTATTTGGATGAAGCACATTCGTGAATAAGATCAATAAATTCATCGAAAAGATATGAGCTGTCCTGGGGGCCGGGAGCCGATTCGGGGTGGTATTGAACCGAGAACAGTTTCTTCGATTTGTCCGCCACGCCTTCGACCGTATTGTCGAGCAGGTTGATATGCGTTATCTCAAGGCCCGTGCCCTTTATGCTTTCGTTATCAACGGCGTAGGAATGGTTCTGCGATGTGATTTCAAGCTTTCCGGTTCTTAAATTTCTTACCGGATGATTTCCGCCCCTGTGACCGAATTTTAACTTGTAGGTTTTTGCTCCGCTTGCAAGCGATATGATCTGGTGTCCGAGGCATATTCCGAATATCGGATATTTTCCGATAAGTGCCTTAATCGTTTCGATTGTGGCAAAAACATCCGTGGGGTCTCCGGGGCCGTTTGAAATAAACACGCCGTCGGGATTAAGACGTATGATGTCTTCGGCGGATGTGTTCCAGGGAACTTTTATTACATTGCATCCTCTTGCCGTCAGGGATCTTACTATGTTTTGCTTCATGCCGCAGTCGATTGCGACAACGTTTATGTTCTTTGTCGGATGACTTGAAACCGAATTGTTTCCGGGATAGGAAATGATTTCCTTGCAGCTGACTTTTGATACGGCGTCTTTCGGAATATCCGTATTACGGAGGATTTCAAGTCCCTCTTCGAGAGAGGTGTTCATATTTGTGATAAGGACTTTTCTGCTTCCCAAATCCCTTATCGAACGGGTAAGTTTCCTTGTATCGATGCCGTAAATACCGGGTATTTTGAAAGATTTCAAAACATCGTCAACGGTTCTCTCGCTTCTGAAATTCGAAGGTTCGTCATTGATTTCCCTGACGATTAAGCCTCCGATTGTGGGAACGACGGTTTCGTAATCTTCCGAAGCCATTCCGTAATTTCCGATCAAAGGATAGGTCATTACAACGGCCTGATACGTATACGAAGGGTCCGATATTATTTCCTGATATCCGACCATTGAAGTATTGAAAACGATTTCGCATACTTTGTCGTTGCTGTCACCGAAAGCATATCCGTAATATTCGCTGCCGTCTTCAAGTATTATTTTTCTGTTAAAATCTCTCGAGGTTTTCATATCTTTTTCCTCTAAAAAATTTATATTCGTCCGTACGCGATACATCCTGAAACCGATTTATGACGTATTGCGCGGTTGCATTTTTTACATCTCCGAAAGGCGTTTTTCGAATCTGTCCTTTCGCGTATCGCTCGGAATCGATGTGGGATATTCGCCGCTAAAGCATGCGCTGCAGTAATCGCTGTTGCCGCAAAGGGCACCCAGTTCTTCAACGGGCAGGAAGCCGAGGGAGTCGGCGCCGATTATCTTTGCGATTTCCTCCACGCTGTGATGGCATGCTATAAGGTTTTCCTCGGAATCGATATCCGTGCCGTAGTAGCAGGGGTGCAGGAAGGGCGGAGAGGATATTCTCATATGAACCTCTGCAGCTCCCGCGTCTTTTAACATATTTACGATACGTCCGCTTGTCGTTCCGCGAACGATTGAGTCGTCTATCAAAACTATGCGCTTTCCGCGGACCACGTCTTCGATTGCGGAGAGTTTGATTTTAACCTTGTCGAGACGTTTGCCGGGAGCGATGAATGTTCTTCCGATGTAATTGTTTTTGATTAAACCGATTTCGTAGGGAATGCCTGATTCCCTGCTGTATCCGAGCGCCGCATCAAGTCCCGAATCCGGAACTCCGATTACGAGATCCGCATCGACGGGATGGGATTTGGCCAGAACTTTTCCTGCATTCAGTCTTGCGGCGTGAACCGAAATATTGTCGATTACCGAATCGTGGCGCGCAAAATAAATATATTCGAAAATGCAAAGCCTTCTGGGCTTCCTCTCACAATGTTCTTTTTTGGATACGATTCCGTTTTTGGAGAATATGATGATTTCGCCGGGTTCGACGTCGCGTTCGAAGGTTGCGCCTACGGCTTTGAGAGCACAGCTTTCGCTGGCGATAACATACATTCCGTCGGGCGTTTTGCCGTAGCATAACGGTCTGAATCCGTAAGGGTCCCTGGCGCATATGAGTTTTTGCGGAGACATGAGGACGAGAGAATATGCACCGTCCAAAGAATACATTGCCTGCGAGAGAGCGTCCTCGATTGAATTTGTGAGAAGTCTTTCTCTCGTGATGATGTAAGCGATTATTTCGGTATCGCTTGTCGTATGGAATATCGCTCCGGAAAGTTCAAGCGTGTTTCGAAGCGTTGCGGCATTCGAAAGATTGCCGTTGTGTGCGAGTGCCATGCGTCCTTTTTGATGATTGACTTCGATGGGCTGGCAGTTGCTTCTGTTGGTTCCGCCCGTCGTTCCGTATCTGGTATGTGCGACCGCCATGGTGGCATCGGGGAATGAATTCAAAACGTCTTCCGAGAAAACTTCGCTGACAAGCCCCATGTCTTTATGGGAGGTAAAAAGTCCGTCATCGTTTACGACGATACCGCAGCTTTCCTGTCCTCTGTGCTGCAGTGCGAAAAGCCCGTAATATGAAAGTGTGGCAAGATTGCAGGGGTTCGGGGAATAGATTCCGAAAACCCCGCATTCTTCATGAATGCTCATAATATACTCCAAAAATATTGAATGTCTTCAAAATCAGTTTAATTCTTTGTAATGCTTAAGTGCTGCACCGATGAAGCCCTTAAACAAAGGATGAGGTCTGTTTGGACGGCTCTTGAATTCGGGATGGAACTGAACTCCGACATAGAAATCCTCGCTTGTGATTTCAACCGTTTCGACAAGGTTTTTGTCGGGAGACATACCGCCGATTGTAAGTCCAGCGCCGGTTAAAACTTCGCGGTAATCGTTATTGTATTCGTAGCGGTGTCTGTGGCGTTCGCTTATCTCTTTTGCGCCGTAACATTTTTCCATCGTGGTGCCTTCGGTAATGATGCAGGGGTATGCGCCGAGTCTGAGCGTTCCGCCCTTGTCGATGTCGTCGCTTTGTCCCGGCATGAAGTCTATTACCTTATTGGGACAAAGTTCGTCGAATTCGCCCGAATCCGCATTTTTTATGCCTGCGACGTTACGTGCGTATTCGATAACCGCAATCTGCATGCCGAGGCAGATTCCGAAATAAGGAAGATGATGTTCTCTTGCGTATTTTGCCGCAAGAATCATGCCTTCTATGCCTCTGCTTCCGAAGCCTCCGGGAACAAGGATTCCGTCGAGGGAACCGAGTTTTTCGTCTGCGTTGTTTTCGTTCAGTTCTTCGGAATCGATCCAGTTGATGTTGATTCTCGTTTTATGGAAATAACCCGCGTGTCTTAACGCTTCGGCTACGGAAAGATATGCGTCGTGGAGTCCCACGTATTTTCCGACAAGTCCGATGTTGACACATTCGGTTCTGTTTTTAATGCTGTGTATGGTTGCTTCCCACTCGGTAAGATCCGCTTCTTTTGCTTCGATTCCGAGTTCCCTGCAGACAACCGACGAGAAATTGGATTTCTCGAGCATAAGGGGTGCTTCGTAGAGGTTCGGAAGCGTAATGTTTTCGATTACGCAATCGGGCTTGACATTGCAGAAAAGAGATATTTTTTTGAATATCGAATCTTCAAGGGGTTCGTCGCAACGCAAAACTATGATGTTGGGGTTAACGCCCATTCCCTGAAGCTCTTTTACGGAGTGCTGAGTGGGTTTGGATTTGTGTTCGTCCGAACCGTGGAGGAAGGGGACGAGCGTAACATGGATAAAAAGAGAATTTTCCCTTCCGACTTCAAGCGAAATCTGACGTACGGCTTCGATAAAAGGCTGGGATTCGATATCGCCGATGGTGCCGCCGATCTCGGTAATTACAACATCCGCATTGGTCTTGCTTCCGACACGGTAAACAAATTCCTTTATCTCGTTTGTGATATGGGGAATTACCTGTACGGTCGAACCGAGATATTCTCCGCGTCTTTCCTTGTTGAGTACGTTCCAGTAAACCTTACCGGTTGTGAGGTTGGAATATTTGTTCAAATCTTCGTCTATAAATCTCTCATAGTGTCCGAGGTCCAAATCCGTTTCGGCGCCGTCTTCGGTAACATATACCTCGCCGTGCTGGTAAGGGCTCATGGTTCCGGGATCGACATTTATGTAGGGGTCGAGTTTCTGAGCGGCTACTTTAAGACCGCGTGATTTTAAAAGTCTTCCGAGCGATGCTGCGGTAATTCCTTTTCCGAGTCCCGATACAACTCCTCCGGTTACAAAAATATATTTTGTCATTGGAACCTCCTTACATTTATGTTTGGGATTTAACTATTCTACGGTAACTGATTTTGCGAGATTTTTAGGCTTGTCGATATCGCATTCGTTTAATTTTGCCACGTAATATGCGAGCAATTGCAGCGGAACTATTTCAACCGCCGCAGAGAAAAGCGTTTCGATTTTGGGAACATATATTACATCGTTTGCGAGCGATACGATCTTTGTGTTTCCCTTGTATGTGAGTGCGAGTACGTCCGCACCCCTTGCTTTGACTTCAACGATATTGCTTAATGTTTTTTCCATTATCGATTCGTTGTAACAAAGCGCAACGACGGGTCTGTGTTCTTCGATAAGAGCGATTGTTCCGTGCTTTAATTCGCCGGCGGCATAGGACTCCGCGTGGATGTACGATATTTCCTTCATCTTGAGTGCGCCCTCAAGAGCTATCGCATAATCCGTATTTCTTCCTATGAAGAACATTGATTTGTTGTCGTAATATTTAATCGCAATCTTATGAATTTTGGAGTTTAAATCGATTGTTTCCTGAATTTTCTTGGGCAGGGCTTTAAGTGCCGAGAGCAGTTTTAAATATTCCTCGTCTCCGATCTTCGAAAGCTTCTTTGCGGTATAGAGTGCAAAAAGATACAAAACCGCAAGCTGCGTTGTATATCCCTTGGTTGTTGCAACCGCAATTTCGGGACCGGCCCATGTGTATAAAGCGTGATCCGCGAGTTTGGCAATCGTGCTTCCGACCACATTTACTATTGCGATTGTTTTTGCGCCGCGGTTTTTGCATTCCTTCATGGCCGCGATTGTATCCGCCGTTTCACCGGACTGGGATAAAACAATCAGAAGCGTGTGTTCGTCGATAAGCGGATCGGAATATCTTAATTCGCTTGCAAGCTCCGTGATAACGGGAACCCTGCAAAGTTTTTCGATTGTGTATTTTGCGGCGCATCCCGCATAATAAGCGGAACCGCAGGCCGTGATGACAATCTTGTTTACGCTTTCGAGATATTCTTTTGAAAGATCGCTCTCATCCAGAACGATATCGTTTTCGTTGATTCTGGGAGCAATCGTGGCTTTGAAAGCGTGGGGCTGTTCCATGATTTCTTTTAACATGAAATGCTCGAAACCGCCTTTTTCCGCAGCCTGAATATCCCATACGATACGTGTGATTTTTTTGGTGACGGGCTGCATTGCGCAGTCGAATACTTTTATTTCTTCGGGAGTGATTTCTGCGAATTCGCCGTCCTCGAGATATATTGCGTTTCTTGTGTAGGAAACAAGTGCCGTCACATCCGAAGCAAAGAAGTTTTCACCGACTCCCACGCCGAGTATCAGCGGACTGGCTTCCCTTGCGACATAGAGTTTGTCGGGTTCGTCCGTGCATATTACTCCGAGTGCGTATGAGCCCTGAAGTCTGGTGCTCGTTTTGATAACCGCTTTTTTGATGTCCCCTTTATAGTACATCTCCAAAAGGTGAACGATTACTTCGGTATCCGTTTCGCTTTCGAAATGATAGCCTTTTGCAACGAGTTCGTCATGCAGCGAAAGGTAATTTTCGATGATGCCGTTGTGCACGATTGCAAATCTTTTGTCATTGCTTAAATGAGGATGTGCGTTTGTATCGCTCGGCGCACCGTGTGTAGCCCAGCGCGTGTGACCTATTCCCGCGGTGCCCGGATAATCCTTGCCGTCGTTTGTTTTTTCGCAAAGATTCGAAATACGTCCGGTTACTTTGGCAATTGAAATTTCGCCCTCGTTCATAAGCGCGATTCCCGCGGAATCGTATCCTCGGTATTCAAGTTTTTTAAGACCTTCGAGGAGTATGGGCGAAGCGCCCTGAACTCCCGTGTATCCTACTATTCCACACATATGTAAGCTCCGTTAAAATCCTATTCCCATTCAACCGTTGCGGGCGGCTTGGATGTGATGTCGTATACAACTCTCGAAACACCTTTTACTTCGTTGGTGATTCTGTTACTTGCTTTTGCGAGTACGTCGTAAGGAAGTCTGGTCCAGTCGGCCGTCATAAAATCGTCCGTGGTTACGGCACGAAGCGCAATGGTTACGCCATATGTTCTCGCATCTCCCATGACACCCACCGAATGAACGTCGGTTAATACCGCAAAGTACTGGTTGGTATCTCTTTCGAGATTTTCATTTATAATTTCCTCACGGAAAATAGCATCCGCTTCCTGAAGCATTTCGACTTTTTCTTCCGTAATGTCTCCGATGATTCTTACCGCAAGACCGGGACCGGGGAAGGGCTGTCTCCAAACAAGTTCCTTCGGGATTCCGAGCTTTTCGCCCACTTCTCTGACTTCGTCTTTGAAAAGATCCCTCAAAGGTTCGGCAATCGAATCGAAACCGATGGATTCGGGAAGTCCGCCGACATTGTGGTGGCTCTTTATGACTGCCGAATCGCCCTTGCCGCTTTCGATTACGTCGGGATAAATCGTACCCTGTGCAAGAACGTTTATTTTACCGAGTTTTTTGGCTTCGTCTTCGAATACTCTGATGAATTCCTCGCCGATTATTTTTCTCTTTGCCTCGGGATCTTTTACGCCCGCAAGCTTAATGAGAAATCTGTCTTTCGCGTTAACGCGGATCATGTTGAGTCCGAATTTGCCCTTGAAGGTTTCCTCGACGAAATCGGCTTCGTTTTTTCTGAGAAGGCCGTGATCCACGAATACGCATGTGAGATTGCTTCCGATTGCATTGTGCAAAAGAAGTGCCACTACCGAAGAATCGACGCCGCCCGAGAGTGCGAGCAGAACTTTTTTATCCTTTAATTCTTCTTTGTATTTTGCAATGGTTGTTGCGGCGAAATTTTCCATTTTCCAGTCGGCGCTGCATTTGCAGACATGGAAGAGGAAATTGCTTAAAATCTGTTTGCCGTATTCGGTATGCGTAACCTCGGGATGGAACTGTACGCCGTAAAGTTTTTTGAAATCGTCGCACATAGCGGCATTGGGACATTTGTCCGTATATGCGATGCGTCTGAAGCCTTCGGGAAGTTTGCTGACAAAATCCGTATGGCTCATCCAGCAAATGCTCATTTCGGGAATATCCTTAAAAAGAATGCTCTCTTCGAAATTGACCATTGTCTTTCCGTATTCGCTGGAGTTCTCGGCGCTTTCTACGGTACCGCCCGCCATAAAAGACATGAGCTGGTCGCCGTAGCATATTCCGAGTATGGGGATTCCCGCTTCGAGAATTGCGGGATCGTAATGCGGTGATTTTTCGTCATAGACGCTGTTGGGGCCGCCGGTGAAAATGATTCCCGAATAGCCCGCTTCTTTGATTTCTTCGACGGAGATTTTGTTGTACGGTTTAATCTCCGAATATACATGAAGTTCTCTGACACGGCGTGCAATCAGCTGATTATATTGTCCGCCGAAATCGAGAACAAGAATTTTATCGTTCATTTTTACCTCACAATAATACTTTCACGTTCTGCTCCGACAGAAACATATTTGATGGGACATTCGATTTCTTTTTCGATGAAAAGAACGTATTCCTTTGCTTCTTCGGGAAGATCTTCCCATTTTCTGATGCCCGAAATATCGCATTTCCAACCCTTGAAGGTTTTGATGACGGGCTTTGCGTCATTAAGAGCCATGGGGAAAGGAAAACGGTCGGTTTCTTCGCCGTTTACGATATAGCGGGTACATACGGGAATTTCATCCATATATGAGAGAACATCAAGCTTGGTGAGTGCAATCTGTGTGGCTGCCTGAACTTCGACACCGTATTTCGTAGCGACGATATCGATGGGTCCTACTCTTCTGGGACGACCTGTTTTTGCACCGTATTCAAATCCTGCCTTACGAAGTTCTTCGGCTTCGTCACCGAACATTTCGCATACGAAAGGACCTTCGCCCACGCATGTCGAATAAGCCTTGACAACACCGATTACTTCATCGATTTTTGCCCCGGCGTAACCCGAACCTATGGGAGCGTATGCAGCCGTAGTATTCGAGGAAGTGGTGTAAGGATAGATACCGTAATCAAGATCGCGAAGAGAGCCGAGCTGGGCCTCAAACATAATCTGTTTGCCCTCGGCATGAGCCTTCTTTAAGAAAAGTCCCGTATCGCATACGAAAGGTTTGATCTTTTCGCAGTAAGCGTCGAGCCATTTCTCAAGGTCTTCCATGGTAAAAGCTTTTGCACCGTATACCTTTGTTAATGTGAGATTTTTCCATTCGAGAAGATCCGCAAGATGGGATCTCAATTCTTCGGGATAAAAGAGTTCGCCCGCAAGAATTGTTTTTTTCTGATATTTGTCAGAATAAAAAGGAGCGATTCCCTGTTTGGTGGAACCGTATTTTTTGTCAGCGAGTCTTAACTCTTCAAGCTCGTCCAGCTCGCGATGCCAGGGAAGCAAAAGAGAAGCTCTGTCACTGATTTTCAAGTTGTCGGGAGTTATCGAAACACCCTTCGAAGTAACGTCTTCGAGTTCTTTTAAAAGGTTCTCGGGATCGAGAGCCACACCGTTTCCGAGAATATTCACGACACCGTCTCTGAATACTCCGGAGGGGAGAAGATGAAGCGCGAATTTACCTTTTTCGTTGATAACGGTATGTCCGGCATTACCGCCACCCTGAAAACGTACAACCACGTCATAATCCTCGGTCAGAAGGTCAACCATTCGGCCCTTTCCTTCGTCGCCCCAGTTGATACCGACAATTGCGCAATTTGCCATATAAAAATCCTCCAAAAATCATAAAAAAAGAGGCAAAAGTTCCTTAATGTATCAATACATTAAAGACGCCTTTGCCTTTTTACCCGTCAAATATACTATTTTTTTGATTGTTTGTCAATCGGTTTGGGATTAAAAACATCGTGTTTTTTGTATAAAAATAAAAGAGAAAAGAACACTCGGAAAGATGGGCGTCTGACCGGGTGTTCTTTCATTAAGGAAGATTTTTATATGATGTTCGTCAAGGATTATTTTCCGCTGTCGCCGTAATTCGAGAGGGCTCTTGCGGAAGGATCGTTGACGTTGCATCCTTTCCAGGATTTGTTGGGCATCCAGAAATCAACTATCATCTCGGCCTGACCGGGATAGTATTTTTCGAAGATTTCCCTGTAAAGAAGAGATTCCTTGGTGAACGGTTTCGCATGGGTATACGATTCGCTCATTGTCCTGAATTCTTCATCCGTATACATTTTCTCCGCATATTCCTTGAGATAGTCAACCATCGAATGTCCTACGGCATCCGAGAAAGCCGCCTTTTCCCTGTAGAGAATGTCATGAGGCAGATAATCGCCTTCGAAAGCGTGGCGGAGAAGGTATTTTCCTTTGTTGTATTTGTTTAATTTGAGTTCCGGATCGATTGACATTACATATTCCACAAAGTCAAGATCGCCGAAGGGAACTCTGGCCTCGAGAGAGTTGACGCTTATGCATCTGTCCGCACGAAGCACGTCGTACATGTGAAGCTCCCTGATTCGTTTTTTGGATTCTTCCTGGAATTCAAAAGCGTTCGGAGCAAAGTCGGTATATTTGTATCCGAAAAGTTCGTCCGATATTTCGCCGGTTAAAAGAACGCGGATATCGGTCTGTTCATGGATTGCCTTGCAAAGAAGGTACATACCCATGCTTGCGCGAATCGTCGTGATATCGAATGTTCCGAGAAGATGAATGACATCCTCGAGTGAATTTATGACATCCTGAGGAGTCATGTATATTTCGGTATGGTCGCTTCCGATGTAATCGGCTACTTCTTTTGCATATTTAAGATCGATTGCATCTTCGGTCATACCGATTGCAAAAGTTTTGATGGGCTTTGAACTTTTCTTTGCTGCGATGGCGCAAACAAGGGAAGAGTCCAGACCGCCGGATAAAAGAAATCCGACTTTGGCGTCTGCGATAAGTCTTTTCTCAACGCCTGCGATAAGTTTTTCCTTAATGTTACCGCAAATGACATCAAGCGAATCGGAGTGTATTTCGCTTACTTTTGTCATGTCGCGATAGCATATGAATTTACCGCCCTTGTAATAATGTCCGGGCGGGAAGGGCATTATCTTTTGGCAGATTCCGACAAGGTTTTTGGCCTCGCTTGCAAAAAGAATCGTGCCGTTTTTGTCGTATCCGTAGTGAAGGGGACGAATTCCGATCGGGTCTCTGGCTGCCAGATATTCGTCCGATTCGGCGTCATATATTATGAGGGCAAATTCCGCATCGAGCATTTTAAACATATCCGTGCCGTATTCTTTGTACAAAGGCAAAAGAATTTCGCAGTCGGAATCGCTCTTAAACGTATAACCCTTTTTCTTCAAATCCGTTCTTAAAGCTTCAAATCCGTATATTTCTCCGTTGCAGACAACGTAATTTCCGTTTAATTCGAAAGGCTGCATTCCTTCTTCGGTCAGACCCATGATGGAAAGCCTCTGAAAGCCGAGCAGTCCGCGTCCCGTGTCAATGATTCTCATGGCATCGGGACCTCTTGTAATTGTTTTATCAAGTCCTTTTTTAAGTACGTCTTCATCTGCGGTTTTGTCGCAGTAACCCATTATCGAACACATTTTAAATCTTCCTCGCTTAATTGAATTTGCATCTTTTTTGATGCATAAATAAATGAATTCCGGGCGGGGAGTTTTGCCTCCCCACCCGATAAAGCTTTTTAAATTATTCTACGTCCTGAAGAGCATCAAAGCCTTCTTCGCCGGTACGAACCTTTACAACGTTTTCAACATCGTAAACGAAAATCTTGCCGTCGCCGATATGTCCCGTATAAAGAACTTTCTTTGCGGTTTCGATAACATCTCTTACGGGAACCTTGCTGACTACGATATCAACCTGAATCTTGGGTAAGAGATTAGCTTCGATCTGTACACCTCTGTAGTATTCCGGTTTGCCTTTTTGTACGCCGCATCCGAGAACGTGGGATACCGTCATACCGGTAATACCGAGTTTCATCATTGCAGACTTAAGACTTTCGAATTTAGCTTCCTTGCAAATGATTTCGACTTTGGTGTATTTATGTCCGTCACTTGAGAATGCAGGCATTTTCTTGACTTCGACAGCTTCCGCAACGGGAACGTCTCCTGCAACCGCAACGGGTTTAACTTTGGCAACTTCGACAGCTTCATCCGAAGGAACATCGCCTGTAACGGCTTCTTCGGGGTTCTCTTCGATATATTCGGGCAACATTGCAAATCCCGCATATGCCGAAGGAAGACCGTGTTCTGTCGAATCCAAACCTGAGAGTTCTTCTTCTCTTGCTACTCTGAGGCCTATAACGGCTTTGATGATAAAGAATGCGATTGTAATCGTAACTGCGGTCCAGCCTGCAACGGTTACGAAACCGAGTAACTGGATTCCCAAAAGTTTAAATCCGCCGCCGTAGAACAAACCTGCCATAACGTTTCCGTCTGCATCTGCGATTGAATATCCGGGAGCGGAAGGAGTAGCGAACAAACCTACTGCGATTGTTCCCCAGATACCGTTTAAGCAGTGAACCGCAACAGCACCTACGGGATCGTCTATTCTTAATACATAATCAAGGAACCAGACACCGAATACTACCAGCAAACCGGATACCGCACCGATAACGATTGCGCCTGTTACGTCTGTTACGTCGCAGGGAGCCGTAATTGCCACAAGACCTGCAAGAGATGCGTTAAGGCACATCGAAACATCGGGCTTTTTATATTTGATCCATGTAAAGATCATACATACAACCGTTGCAACTGCGGGAGCTACCGTTGTTGTAAGGAAAATCGATCCTAACTGGGGAAGGCTTGTTGCAGCCGCACCGTTGAAACCGTACCAGCCGAACCAAAGGATGAATACGCCCAAAGCGCCGATTGCGATGTTGTGGCCGGGGAAAGCGTTAACTTTAACGATTTTACCCTTTTCGTCTTTTGTAAATTTACCGATACGTGCACCGAGGATCTTTGCACCGATCAAAGCGGAGATACCGCCGACCATGTGAATTGCCGTGGAACCTGCAAAATCATGGAAGCCGAGTCCTGCAAGCCAGCCGCCGCCCCAAATCCAGTGAGCTTCGATCGGATAAATCAAAGCCGATATAACAGCCGAGTAAATACAGTAAGATAAGAATTTTGTTCTTTCAGCCATTGCTCCGGAAACGATGGTTGCCGTTGTTGCACAGAAAACCAGGTTGAAAACAAAGGAAGAAAAATCAAAATTTTCATATGATGTGAAGAGGTCAAATCCGGGCTTTCCGATAAATCCGAACAAATCCTCGCCCATAAGCAATCCGAAACCGATTGCTATAAATACTACGGTACCGATACAGAAATCCATCAGGTTTTTCATGATGATATTTCCTGTGTTCTTTGCCCTCGTAAAGCCTGCTTCAACCATAGCAAAGCCTGCCTGCATCCAGAAAACGAGTGCCGCACCGATTAGAAACCACACGGAA
This sequence comes from Lachnospiraceae bacterium, assembly GCA_017613435.1. Classification (GTDB taxonomy): domain Bacteria; phylum Bacillota; class Clostridia; order Lachnospirales; family Lachnospiraceae; genus UBA3766. The sequence goes on from JAGADU010000070.1 coordinate 16,783, forward strand.
AACACTTCTTGGGAAGTTGCTTCTTTGACTAAAGTTACCAACGTTTCATCCATGATAATCATCTCCTTTAAATTAGTTTTTTTTTTATTTCGTTTCGGAAGAATGATTACGAAGCAACCCCCGGTGTTTCATATGTTATTCGTAATCTTTGTTTATACTCCGAAAAGTAAATCCGCATATGTCGGGAACGGCCAGTACTCTTTGGAAGTAAGAGTTTCGGCTTCGTCGCAAAGGACTCTGAGTTCCGCCATCTTGGGAATGATTTTGTCGCGAATCGCTTCGGATTCGGCGATGATTCCTTCTGCACCCGAAAGTGCTATTATTTCATCCTTGAGTTCGTCGGTCTTTGTGTAAACGGCGTCGGTAATGGAAGATAATTTCTTTACCAGTCCCGTTTCGTAAGAACTTGCGATTGAAGGATCGATTGACTGTTTAACGGCTGCTCTTGATGCAAGATCTCCGACGAATTTGTCGATTGCGGGTGCAATCTGAGTCTTGGCCATAACAACCATTGTATTGGCTTCGATTGTTACGCTCTTGCAGTAATTCTCAAGCATGATTTCGCATCTTGATTCGAGCTCTGCTTTGGAGAATACGCCCTGGGACGTAAGCATTTTGACATTCTTGTCATCGAGCAGATGAGGCATACAGTCGGGAGTTGTCTTGTAATTTGACAAACCTCTTACTTCTGTTGCTTCTTTTACCCATGCATCGTCATAACCGTTGCCGTTGAATATGATTCTCTTATGCTCTTTGATTGTTTCTTTGATAAGAGCATGAAGGTCGTTTTCAAAATCCGATGAAGCTTCGAGTTTGTTTGCAAATAATTCAAGAGAGTCTGCAACAGCGCTGTTTAACATGATGTTTGCACATGCAATGCTGTTGGAAGAACCGAGGCTTCTGAACTCGAATTTATTGCCTGTAAATGCGAAAGGCGATGTACGGTTTCTATCCGTTGTATCCTTGCTGATGGGAGGAAGGATATCTACGCCGAGCTGCATTTTCTGTTTAATAACGTCCGTGTAAGGCTTGTCGTTTTCGATTGCATCCAAAACTGCGTTGAGTTCGTCGCCGAGGAACATTGAGATTATTGCGGGAGGCGCTTCGTTTGCACCGAGTCTGTGGTCGTTGCCTGCGGTTGCGACCGAGAGTCTCAAAAGATCCTGATATTCGTCAACAGCCTTGATTACCGCACAAAGGAATAAAAGGAACTGTGCGTTTTCGTAAGGTGTGGCACCGGGTGACAAGAGGTTCTGTCCGAGGTTTGTGGACATTGACCAGTTGTTGTGCTTACCTGAACCGTTAACGCCTGCGAAAGGCTTCTCATGAAGGAGGCATACGAGGCCGTGCTTAAGCGCTGTCTTCTGCATGATTTCCATTGTTAACTGGTTGTGGTCAGTAGCGATATTGGTTGTCTCGTAGATTGGAGCAAGTTCATGCTGTGCGGGAGCAACTTCGTTATGTTCTGTCTTTGCGAAGATACCGAGTTTCCAGAGTTCTTCG
>JAGADU010000071.1 GCA_017613435.1 Lachnospiraceae bacterium
GCGAAAATTGCCACGTCCCAGCCGTACTCGATTCCCTTTTTGTTGACCTTTCTTTTAAAGTCCCTCATGCAAAGGTAGGTGTGCATCTGAAGGTCGGCCATTGTGCCTTCGAAGTTTTTCTCGCCGCCTTTTCCGAACCCGGCTTTTTCTTTTATTTCATAGGAGAAAAGTCTTGTATCATCGTCGAACAAATCCATTATTTTTTTCTGGCGAAGACTTGCTTTTCCGTCATCCCAGAGCGAATCGAAATCGTATCCGTCACGGCGCATATTCGCGAAATACGGGAACCATTTTCGTGATATAAATCCCGCTTTCTTTCCGAAAAACTTTCCGTAAGCAAATTTGCCTTCCGCGGCAATTACCGTTCGCCACTCCCACGGATCCTTTTTTCCGTTGCCGCACCACCACGAATAAGGATCTGTGTGTTCTTCGACCGAGAAGCCTTCTATGGCGTTTTCAAAAAGCGGAAGAAAGCCGACTTCTTCGATGAAATCCTTAAGTCCTTCAACGCTTTTGATACATGACGGATCCTTCGAATCGACACCGTGCATAATCCATTTTCCGTTTATCTCTTCCATAAGGCGATACTCCATTACAAACCGCGTTTGCTCACAGATTCTATTATACAAAATTACTTTATCATCCACAATAAAACCCCCATAACTTGTTAAAATTATGGGGGTTAAATCACATGGTTTTTTTATTGTATATTTTTTAATTATTTATCCGCAATTTTGCCGTCTTTTGCATTCTTTTGTACGGAAGCCACACCTTTAAGGCATCCGTCAAGTTTTGCGTATCCCTCACCCGTAGCGATAATCTGTCCGTTTTTTGCTTTAAGACGGAATCTGAATTCGCCTTTCTTATCTTTGTATACTTCAAACTTGGGATTGGTTTCAGCCTTATATCCTTTTTCGGTCTGATTTTCAATCTTTGCAATCGGAGCATTGGCAGCAACGGAAGCAACGCCCTTCTTTGCCGTAGCAGCGCTCTTATAAATCTGGCTGGTTGCGATTACTTCCCCGTTTCCTGCAACCAAATTGAATTTGAAACCTTTCTTCGCCTCAGAAATAACAAATTTTCCCATAAGAAACCTCCTTCAAATAATTTAAGAAAATTTATATTGCAACGCCGTTTACGGTAATAAACGAAGCGCCAATATCATTTGAAATCCCTGAATATCGACAATCCGATTCTTACAAATCCGACAATTCCGGAAATAAAAATCCCGAGACCGATCAATATAAAAATCGCACATATTACATAAAGTGTTGTATCCTCTCCCTTGGCATTTAAAATGCAAAAGAGGGGGAATCCTCCGAACAATCCGCCGAAAATGATAAAAAACCAATTGTTTCGCGCCATCATCAAAACTGCCGTAATATACAGAATCGCTTTGCAGATACCGACATCTTCTTTTTCGAATTTTAAAATAAAAAACAATACCGCCGAATGGATGAGGGCGAGTACGGAAATACCGAAAAGTGTCCAAAGCATTATATGCATTCCCTTTGAAAAAGAAAGAAATATGCTGTCGTTGGTCTGGGCCATTTTATCGAAAATAACCGTACTTTTCAGATTGATAAACAATGTTCCCACGGAACTGAGAAGAGCCGAACCCATTTCAATAAGGGCTCCCATCGGTGTAAATTCGATGTCTTCATACGACACTTCTTTTGCGTTTTTTAAATTCATTTTAATCCTCGTTGTCCGAATAAATTACTATATTTTTTCCGTGCTGTTTGCCGTAATACATTCTCGAATCGGCTTTTTTGATTATATCTTCGGCTTCTTTGTAACTGTCCTTGTTTTCTTCAAGACCGATTGTAACCGTAACGTTTATACGCCTGTTAAAGAAAACCGTGGGGCTTGTCTCGATGCTCTTTCGAACATACTCCATTTTTTCCTTGGCAACGGTCATGTCGTAATCCTTCATAAGAATTACGGTTTCTTCACCGCCCCATCTGCATATATCGCAACCCTGCATTTCTTTTTTGATAAGAGCAGTAATATGTCGTAAAACTTCATCGCCCGCGTCATGTCCGAAAGAATCGTTAACTCGTTTGAAATTGTCGATATCGCAGAAAGCCACGCAAAAATATTTGGACTGCTCGTTTTCCATACACTTTTTCATCAAAGGAAGGAATCCGCGTCTGTTAAGCAAGCCCGTTAACGCATCTTCCGTTGCATCGGTGGAAAGCTGACGGTTTTTGCTTTCGAGATCCGACATCATGCTTTCACTCGAATAAATATAAATGAAATTATAAAAGATTACGGCAAAAACCATTACGAACATTGAAAAAATAATCAAAGTCGTCTTGGTTGCCGGACTTATTTCCAGGAAAGGTTTCGCGTCGCCGAATTTGAGATACAAAACCACGTATGCGGCGAAATTCAAAACCAGCATCAACACAACTATCAGACGCTTATGCCCCTTAAACAGGAAGCATCCGAAGTAGATGATTATCGGAATAATGGAAAACAAGAAACAATACGAGCCCGCATTCAATCCGATGAAATATGTGGAGTAAATCGTATATGCGGTAACCTCGAGAATAATGCTTATATATACAGGCAAATAATGACCGAACCGGCAAAGAAGAATGCAGAACAAATATACAATGACGCTTAAAATGTTAAACTGCACCATCGGAGTCAGTTTGGCCAAACCCATTATTATCAAAAGAGTTGCATGAACGAAACACATAACAATAACCGTAAAAAGGAAACTGTTATGCATCAGGAAATGCATTACTTTATCGACTATACTTCTGTTTTTCACCCTTTTACAACCTCACATTTTACTAAATGCTTATAAATATATATCGACATTTTTTATGCATTTTTTTATATTTTGATTATAAAAATCCAATCCCTCCGGTTCGGGAGGATCCGATTAAAGCCACTGAATAAATGCGGTTTTGTCCGCGCTGTTATAGCCCGATTTTTCGTAAAACCGAAGCGTTTTCTCCTTTTTCGACCCGGTAAGAAGCATCATCTTGTAGCAATTTTCTTTCTTGGATATTTCTTTTGCATAATCAAGGCATTGGTGCGCATATCCTTTTTCCCTGAAGGATTGGTGCGTCACGACATTTTCCACAAATGCATACGGCCTGACATTTCTTGTAAGATTCGGAATGATAACGCATACGCATGAAGACACGATTTTGCCGTCGATTTCATTTACGATAAGATGATGATTCGGATCTTCGATTATCTGCTTCCAGACTTTTTCGAGATGCCCGTCTTTTTGTGGAATATCCTCCTCGTGAAGATGAAGATACAGTTCCAAAACCGATTGTAAATCGTCAATATTTGCTTCTCTGACCATTTGCTTCCTTCCCTGTCAATCAAGTTTCATGTTGGCACAATTATTGCACTTCGATTACTCCGGCGCGAAGTTTTGCTATGTTTTCCTTTGTGCAGTAATATTTTCCCGGCTGGTCGTCCCAAAAATCAACCGTCTTTTGGATATTATTTTTTATCAAACCTTCAAAATATTCATTATACTCTTCTTTAGCGACATCCTTCCCACCGATTTCATATATTTCTTTATATGCTTTATTCGGGTCGGTTTCCTGGGGATCGAATTCCTCTTGCTGAGAACAAAGATATTCCAATGTACCGTCATCTTTAAGTTCATATATCATATAAATATATCCTCCCTTAAAAGCATTAACTTTATACGGACATATTAAGTTCTCTCTTTCGAAGACGGTAATCACAAGTGTATTCTTAATTGCATCTTTGACAATATTTCCGTCAATATAACTTAAAATATAACAATCTGTATTGTATCCGACGAACATTTCAGGAATGTCGTCATCATTAACGTATTCCAACGAAAAACGTGCATCTTCAGCCTTAATTCCCAATTCATTCTCAATATTTTCGCCTTCCGCTCCCAGAAACTCGGCAAAAGCATGGCACGCTTCTTCCGCCTCACTTTCAAATTCTTCGGATTCTTCCGTCGCACTCTCCGATATTTCGGAAGTTCCATCTTCCTCAGGCTGAACAACCGCACCGTTTGTAACATCATCCTCGGGCAAATCATCCGAAAGAGAAGCATCTCCGTATCCGTTTGAATAATCCGCACTGAGATAGTAAACAATCCTTCCGCTCGCCGAAGAGTATGCAATATAACAATATTCGTCAACAACATATATGCACGTGTCAGACCATTCTGTTCTGGGTATATAAGGTACATTTATTTCCGCATCGCGACCCGAAGCGGAATATGTTTCTTTAAGTTCTTCGCAGTCTTTTACTTCGCCGGTATATCCCGTCTCAACCTTGCTCCATCCGTATTTGTCATCGCCGCTGTACAGATATATATTGCAGCGTCCGAAACGTTCGACTTCTTTTTTAAAAAATTCTTCATCCGTCAGGAAAGAAAGTTTGCAGAAGAATTTCGCCTGCATAAAGCCGGTGAATGCATACATCTTTACCGATTTTGCATCCTGAGGCAATTTATCCGGGAAAAAGCCGTATTCGCTTATATAATAATTCTCCGTTTTTTGAATCTTGTCGTATGCATTTTTGCCGATTAAAGGCACATTATACGGATAATACCGCGCAATCCACAAAACCTGCGGAATAATCAAAACCAAAATTACAATCGCAATCAGTATCGGTATAATAATTTTTACTTTCTTTTTTTCCATCGGCTTCTCTCCCAAATTTATTCAAATCAACGTATCCGTCATTGATTTTTTAATCAAATTCGTCTGCTTCGTATCCTCTGTAATAATTTACAAAATCCCGAATCTGTTCTTCTCTTGAACGGACAGGATAATCAACCTTCCTGTTCGCAAGACTGTCAATCCATTCAATGTCAATCATACAGCCCACATCAAAATTAATATTATATTTCGCCTTTTCCAAAAGTGCCGCGTCCGACTCATCTCCGAGGCAATAAAGATAACCGCACAAAAGCCTTATATAATCCGAACTTCCTTGCTGATAATTGTCTATTTCTTCCTCTATCAAATGTATGATTCGGTTTTTGTCAATGCTGTCGAAATCAAATCCCAGTTCCTTTACCAATTTTTCCGTTCTTTGTTCATTTGTCATAATTACACCCTCTTGAGTTGTTCTTTTTACGTAATAAAATCAAACCGTGAATTTTCTTATATAGCGGTTTAATTCAAGTGCAATTTCATGCATTTCTTTCAATGCGTCGTTATCCGTTATGAAAATCACATGACCGTCTCTGTCAACTTCCATTTCCGCCATGAATCGGTCCTTGCCCTGTCCCTGGTTTTGAAGAGTGCGAAGCCAGTCTTTTACATTCGCATCGGGGTCAAAAATTTCCTCGCTTAATTCATAAAAACCTCTGTTGTCCATCCTGTCTATACTAAAACAAAAGAAATCCAGCTCGTAATCATCCTCTATTTCCGATACGATTGCGGTTTCTTTCAGTATTTCAACAAATTCCGTCCAGACAAGATCTTCAAGATTAATATCCTCGGTTATTCCCAAATCATCGAATACGAATTTGTTTTTTTTGTAATACGCTCTCGGATCCTCCAACATATGTTCAATCAGAAACAATGCATCGGATGAAAATTCGGCTTCCGTAAAAAACGAAAACAGCTTCAGATATTTTTCTTTTATTTCTTTTTCGATTTTTTCCTTTTTTTCTTTTCCGAATAAAAAATCAAACATGCTCACACCCCGATATTTATAAATTCATTCCTGTTACTAATATCATTTTAATCAAAAACTTAAGATTCTTTTGCAACTGTTGATTAACGCTTACTCTTTTCGCTGAAATACGCCGCTATAAATCCGATTCCCACCAAAATTCCGAATGCAGCTATCAGATTGATAATCGGAACCCCAAGCAAAACGTTAATCACAAAAAGCAAAATCGAAAATAAGATGCATGAAATTCCGATGAAAATAAGCCTTCGAATCTTATCGGAATTCTTTTCCCTCTTAAACGGGTCGTCATGCTCAAAGTGGTTGTCGAGATATTCAACCATTTCTTCGTAACCGTCATAACAGTTGTCAAAAAGATTTTGGGCTTCAACCTCTTTTCCGTCCTTAAGGATATTTAATCTTATGAATGTGTAATAACTTTTCTTTTTTATTTCGGGAACCGATATGACCTTATGACCGTACTTTTGGCACACTTCGGCGACTCTTTGATCCACCTTGTGGTCCCGGATTGCGTTTGCGCAATTTTTGCATTCTTTGGGGAAAACAAACAGATAATATATTAATCCCGCCGCTTGCGAAATGTTCGAATGCATAACTTTCGGACCGTGTTTATATGTGCTTGGAATAAGCTCGTAGAAGTGAAGCGCATTTGCCAAATTATGGTCGGTGTAATCAACATAATACACATCCCCGTTCTCATCTCTGATAAAAACGCAATTCCATGTGTTATGTTTTTTAAAACATCCGAGCGTAATCGCAAGTAAAATCAAAGACAGGACGCAAAAAATATAACTTATTATGCTTACTGCGCTTCGGGGGTCGAAATAAAACATCAAAAGAAAGGAAAATACCGACGACGAAACAAAAACAAGGCAAAGAAAGACAAAGGCTGCTATCGTCTCTTTCGGATACTTAACCTTAGCGTCTCTTTTCCATTGCCATATCGTATATTTTTTCTTTAATGCGCTTGGCGCCGTAACAGTCGTGTTATTCGTATCATTTTTATTTTTTTGGGAAAGATATTTTTCTGTAAGTTCCGCTTCTTCGACTATTTCAACTCCGAAAATATCTTCGCATTCCGTATTTTGCGGTATTTTGGCCAGGTATATCTGGTCATCGTCCAAATCAAATCTGACAATCTTTTCTTCGCAGTCCCAGAAAGAACGGATTTCATCCAAGCGTTTTTTCGGGTTTTCTTTATAGTCCAATTGAAGAATATAATCACTGTTAACCAAATAAAAGACGATCAGACTGCCTATTAAATCAACCTCTTGTTTTTCATCTTCATAATCTTCAAAATCCAGCCATAAATCTTCGAGTTTGTACTTGTTATACATGTCTTCGTCACTGAGTGTCGAATAATCTTCAATCAGCTGTTTAATTTCACTGTGAAATTCAGCCGGAATAATGCTTTCAATCAGCGAAAAATCATAAGTGTTATCATTCATCGATCAGTCTCC
>JAGADU010000072.1 GCA_017613435.1 Lachnospiraceae bacterium
CACCATGTTTGACTCGTCCGCTTTGACGAAACGTGCTCGAAGGGATTCGAACCCCCGACCCACGGCTTAGAAGGCCGTTGCTCTATCCAGCTGAGCTACGAACACTTATTTCTTTTCAGTGACGTTTGATATTATATACCAACTGCATTTATAATGTCAACAAAAAATAATCTACTTTGCATCAATTTCCGCAATATAATTTGCGGCCTTGTTTCCGAGTTCCGAACCCGGCGATAAACTGATGACCGTATTGAAGTAATTTTTGGCATTATCAAGGTCGTTTGTAGCCAGATAAGTGCACGCAAGATAATAAACCGCATCGACGTTTTCGGGATTGTAATCCACCGCTTTTTTGAAGTTTTCGAGAGCGGTAATATAATCCTGCTGTCTGTATGCGTTATAACCTTTGTCATAATAAGAAGCCGATACGTCCGCTCCTATGTAACCTTTGAGAATAGCATATACTTCCGTAAATTCGGCATCCTTGGAATTGCCCATGGCATTTGCGTCAATCTTGTCAAGATACTGCGCAATCATGTTCTTGTCGGCTTCGTTACCCTTGGAATATTCCGTCACCGCAAGCATTAAATATTTGTATCCTTCCATGGTACCGTTTGAACCCTCATATGCGTTAAGCTTATCCTTAAGGCTCTCGTATTCCGAAGTGAGCGAACTTAAACTCTTTTCAACAGTATCGATTTTGATATTTTTTAAATTGATTTCGTCGTAAGCGTTTTGAAGTTCCTTGTTCTCTTCGCTCTTTTGAAGATTGACCCTGATGGGACCGAGAACGAACCATCCGACCAAAAGTCCGATCAAAAGACCGATTGCAACATTCAAAAAGATATTAAGGAACGAATTTTCTTTTCTGGTATTGGGCTGAATTATTATATCGTTTCCGCTTTGAATCGTTACGGAATTTTCGGTTGTTTTCTTTTTTCTCTTCGAATCCGTATTAAGGTTTTCGTCAGCCATACGCATCATCATCGAAGCGCGTATGTTTCCCCTGTCTATTCTTCTGACAAGAATAAGTTCTTTTTTGGCACCGGAATAATCCTCTTCCTTCATAAGAATAAGCGCCAAAAGAAGATGCGCATTGATAAGTCTCGGATTGTTGCTTACGACTCTCTTAAGCGAAATCTTTGCCATATCAAGGCTGTCCTGTTTGCAGAGGTTTAACGCCTGATTGTATTTTTTGATTGAGGAATTGATTGTATCAAGAAGAACCGCATTGGTTTTAAGGGTTTCGATATAATCCGATGCGATGTTTTTGTCTTTTTGATAATGCTCGGACAAAACCCATTCCGCCATGGCGTTTACGGTTTCACCCATCTCAAAATAGACCAGTCCCAAAAGGTTTCTGGCCTGAGTATTTCTTTTATACAGTTTAAGGCTTTGACGCAAATCTTCCACGGCGCCGGTCAAATCACGGATCTGAGCTTTTTCAAGACCGCGATTGTAATATCTGTTGGACATGTAAAGAATCTTCTTATAACGTCCCACTTCCGCACCGCATGAGGTACAATATGATTTTTCCGACAAAGCCATTCCGCAGCTGTAACAAAACAACATTTATTTCGTGCCTCTAATCTTCCGCCTCCGAAACGGTTTTAACGATAAAATCAACCATGTCCGTCAGATCATGATTGTTAACTACATCTTCGACATCATCGACTTCGGGTGAAGGATGAAATTTTTTAAGTTCGTTTTCAAAATCTATCATATCCGTATCTCCGTTAAATACTTCCCGTTAATACTAATTATCGCCTGTTTTAAAAATAGAAACCGCCTCTCCGACAAGGTAAAGCGAACCCGCAATATATACTGCGGCATCATATGTTTTCGAAAGGTCTATTGCCTCGGAAAGCGAATCGGTAACATAAACATTTTCGGCATCCGTCATGCATTCCTTCATGGTCTTTGAGTCAACCGCTCTTTCCGAATTGATATTCGTCAAAATAATTTTGTCAAAATAATGCGATTTCGAAACAAGATCAAGCATACCGGCATAATCTTTGTCCTTGCAGGCTCCGAAGATTATAACCTTTTTTCCTTTAATCGACCCTACGGATTCAAGGAGTTTTCCGACCGCGTCCTCATTATGCGCACCGTCCACGAAAAAGCCTCTTTCGACTTCTTCGAATCTTCCGTGAAAATATCCTTCCTTTAAAGCTTTTGCGGCTTTGTCGCAATCGAATTCTTCTTTCAGAAAAACTTTTGATGCAGTCAGAGCCAGCGAAGAATTGATTCTTTGATATAAAGCGGAAGTAGGGAGATTTACGGACAAATCACGCACAAACTTGAGTTTATCATAACCATTATTGAACGAAAAAGCAATGTGTTTTTCGTCGCATACAAAATCGCTTATGTTTTTTTCTTCTATTCTGTAAGCAGGCGAATGCTTCTTCTTTGCGGTTTTTTCCAAAATATCGTTGACCGCTTTACCGTTATCCCAGTAAACCAGAGGAACGTTTTCCTTGATAATGCCTGCCTTTTGCTTTGCAATGCTTTCTATCGTATCTCCGAGTTCTTTGGTATGATCGAGACCTATCGAGCAAATGACGCAGACATCCGGTTTTTCGAAAATATTCGTCGCATCAAGCATTCCGCCGAGTCCCGTTTCCAAAACGATTGCATCGGCCTTCTTCATGCTCATCCATTCCATGAACATAAGAAAGAGGAATTCGAAAAAACTGGGATGGAGAATTTCTTTTTCGTTATCGTCAAGCGTTTCTATCCCGCTCTTGACTTTTTCGAAAACGGTTACGAATTCTTCATCGCTTATCATCTCTTTGTCAAAGACAAATCTTTCTTTCATCGAAACAAGATGGGGCGATGTAAAAAGTCCCGTTTTCAGTCCGTGTGCGCAAAGGATTGAGGATATGTAAAAGCAGGTACTGCCTTTTCCGTTCGTTCCGGCCACATGGATCTTTTTTATATCTTTTCCGGGCGATCCCAAAAGTTCATAAAACTTTACGGTGTCCGAAAGCAAAGTTTTCTTTTTAAACTTTGGAATGTTTAAAAGATATTCTTCGCAATCCCTAACGTTTTTCATCAGTTCATCACAATTACGCTTCCTTCGATAATTCCGTTCAGTCCGCGATATATCATGTATTTCGTGTTTTCCTGAATCGGCATTCTCGAAGCATCAACCGCAATTATAGCTCCTTTGTAAACATGCTCCGTAACGGTTATTTCCGCATATCTTGCTTCTTCAACTATCTTGGAAATGATTTCCTGCTCTTTGATGTTTTCCTTAAGCAATGCGGAATATTCATTCTTTTTGGCATTAAGTTCGTTTAATTCGGCAAGATCTTCTTTGGTAATCGGAGCCGCTTTTTTCTTGGCAAGAATATGATTCATCTTATCCAGGATTTCTTTGAGAGCGCTTCGAAGCGATGCGTCTTTTTTCATTACATCCTGGTTTTTTAGATAATCCTTGGTCTCAAGTCCGACATGGGCAACCGTTTTCACTTCGACATTGTTTCCGAGATTAACACAGGAAATTCCCTGTCTTCCGTGAGCATATCCGCCTATAAGCGTTCCTCTTTTGCCCGTAAGTATTACCTTGCCGTCGGCAAACACTTCCGAATTAAGGATGGTGTTCGAATTGATGTCCCCTTTGGCCTTAACCGTAGAGTGTTCGATAAAATCGGCGTAAATGTTTCCGTTTGAAACAATCTTGGCTTTGTTGGAGCCCTGTATTCCGCGCTTTAATACTATGTCTCCGCCCGCATATATTTCGGCGGCTTCAACAACGCCCGAAATGGTTACGGAACGCGTGCTTCGTATTATTACGCCGCTTTCGACGTTTCCGTCGATTTCAATGTCACCGTTAAAATCGATTCTCGAATTGAGCTGGTTTAAATCTCCCTTAACCTGGTGGACATTTTTTATCTGAATTTCGTTTTCGTCTTTTATTTCGAGTTTGCCGTCCATTTCGGAATAATACGTACGGCTTTCCTCGTCATATCTGAATCCTTTTCCCTTAAGCATGGGAAGATCGACCGTCTTTGCCGGCTCGATTCTGGTCCCGTCCACAAGGTATCCGGGAATGCCTTCAACCAATGGATGGTAGGTACAGATTTTCTCGTCTTTCAATACTCCGATCAAAAGATTTACGGAATTGTAATCTACCGAGCCGTCCTCCCTGATTTTGGGATTTTTGGTATTTACTGCGGTGGTATCGATGGCATATTCGTAATATCCGTTCTGCCCCTGGATGCATTCCTTAAACATCGCAACCTTGATGCTTCTTTCGTACACACCCTTTTTGACCATGGCAATGATATTGGACATGATGAATCCCGCATGGACTCCGTTTTGTTCGAGAATGCCGATTACTTCTTCCTTGGTGTAGCATTCTCCTTCTTTGGGCCGTGCAAGATAAAGCCATGCCTCGTGCTTATCGCTTGTCACGCGCACGTAAGTCTGGCTAATCTTTTTGTTCGAGTTGTCGGGATCGGATTCGCCTGTAGCGGTCGTGTTCAAAAGACTTTCGATTTCGGCTATGGACGCTCCCAAATCCTCCAAATTGTGCTCATCACCCATACCATACCCGCCTTTTTAATTATAAACTTTTGAGTCTCTCTTCCACCTGAGCCATCATCTGTGTATATTTGGCAAGTTTTTCTTTTTCTTCGTTAATCTTCGCTTCGGGAGCCTTGGAAATAAATTTCTCGTTGGAAAGCATTCCGTTAACTCTCTTAAGCTCGCCTTCGAGTCTCTCTTTTTCTTTCAAAAGACGCTCTTTTTCTTTTTCGATATCAACGAGTTCCGCAAAAGGAATATAGATGTTTGCATTGGCGATAACTACAGATACCGCATCGTCCGCAATGCCTGACTTGTCACTCTGAACGATTACTTCGGAAGCATATGCCAAAGGTGCAAAGAATACCTTGCCCGCTTCAAAGATGTTTCTCATGTTTTCATTGTCCGATACAACGTACACCTGAGCTTTTCTTGAAGGAGGAACATTCATTCCCGTACGAACGTTTCTTATGCCTCTTACGGCTTCTTTTAATATCTCGATATCGTTTTCTTCCTTAGCGAAAACCCTTTCTTCCTTAAATACGGGCCATGAAGAAATCATGATTGATTCTTCTTCGCTCTGAAGGTTACAGAAGATTTCTTCGGTAACGAAAGGCATGTAAGGATGAAGAAGCTTTAATGCATCGATAAGAACTGTCTTTAATGTCCAGAGTGCTGCATTTCTGCTGGTTTCATTGTCCTTTGCCCAGAGTCTGGGTTTAACCATTTCGATATACCAGTCGCAGAATTCATCCCAGATAAAATCATAAACTTTCTGAACGGCGATACCGAGCTCGTAATTTTCCATATTGTCGGTAACTTCTTTGATAACACCGTTTAATTTGGAAAGAATCCATTTGTCAACGGGTTCGAGTGTTTCGGGATTTACGTCGGCAATCTCCTCATCACCCATATTCATCATAATGAAACGGCTTGCGTTCCAAATCTTATTTGCAAAGTTTCTGTTAGCTTCAACTCGCTCAATATAGAAACGCATATCGTTTCCGGGAGCATTACCGGTAATAATTGTAAGTCTTAAAGCATCCGCACCGTACTGGTCGATAATCTCGAGAGGATCGATACCGTTGCCGAGTGATTTACTCATCTTTCTTCCCTGAGAGTCTCTTATGAGTCCGTGGAAAAGAACCGTCTTGAAAGGTCTCTCTCCCATCTGCTCATAACCTGAG
>JAGADU010000010.1 GCA_017613435.1 Lachnospiraceae bacterium
AAGTGTCAGGACGGAATCATGCAGAAGCTGAAAATCCAGGTTGAATAGTCTGCTCATAATTAAGCCCTGCCTCCTTTAATTATTTCTTTTCTGATTAATTGGGAAAAGGCTTAACGAATAAGAGCAACATTGCGATCAACAAGCCATACAAACCTGTTGTCTCGGCAACAGCCTGTCCCAAAAGCATGGTAGACATGATTTTGCCCTGCGCACCGGGATTACGACCAACGGCCGAAGCACCGTAACCTGCGGCAATACCCTGTCCTACACCGGGTCCGATACCTGCGATAACCGCAAGACCTGCACCTATGGCGGAACATCCTAAAATAAAGTTCTCATTGAATTCCATTGTGGTATCCTCCTGAATTGTTTATAGATTTATCTTGTTTTCAATTTAGTACGTATTAAGCCGTTTCCTGCTTGGGAAACATTTTGCGAAAGACTTTTTTGAGTATCGGTTCTTCCGCGTCTCCGATTGCGCTTCCGATGTAGGTTACCGTCAGCATACAGAATACATATGTCTGAATGGCACCCGAGAAGAGATCGAAGTATACGTGGAGCGCTGCGGGCCAGCCGTAAGCAATCTTCGACAAAAGTCCGTATACGAGCGCCATCATAACCGTACCTGAAAGGATGTTCGCAAAAAGACGGAGCGAAAGCGATACGGGTACGGCGCAGTCGCCGATGATATTGATCGGAAGCCAGATGGGAAGCCATGGAGGAAGCGGTGAACACTTGTCCTTCCAGATAGCCCACGGGCTGTTAAATCTGACTTCGTTTATTCTGATAAGTGAGAAAGTGATAAGACCGAGCGGAAGCGTCACGCCGTAATCGGCTGTGGGAGGTCTTAATCCAAGCAGTCCGGATATGTTCGAAAACAGAATAAACAGGAAAAGCGTTCCTATGTAATTTCTGAATCCTTTTCCTTTGGATCCCATCGCGCCTTCGGTAATTCCGTCAAGGAATTCAACCGCAAATTCGAGAGCGCACTGGAAATATCCCGGAACCGCTTTGGCATGCTTGAAAACCTGTCCGCCGATAAAGAAAAACAGAAGCAGACACACCACTACGATTAAAAGACAAACATGTGAAGTTGTAATCCATACTTCATGACCGAACAGGTTATACGAGAATATCCCGTGGATCATGAAATCGACGCCGTCAGCGCCCGATAGCAACAGATTCGGAGTCATTTTGTTCCTCCTCGCAATCCTCCGAGCCGTCCGACTCAAGGGAATTGGGATTAATTTTCAAATTTATTTTATGAATCAACGGCGTAAGATACGTCGCAAATTTCAAAGAAAAGATGCCGATGAAAGTGGCAATCGGATTGACATAGGGAGATACGCACGCAACAACCATGACGATTATCGCAATCAGATATCTGAAAAGGTAGGCAAATCTGATTCGGGCCGCCGCCCTTTTCTCATCGGAAACCGCGCGCTCTATGGCTCTTGCCATGTTGTCCGTCATAACCAGCGCCGTAACAGTACCGAGCACTCCGCCGAACACATAATAAAGCATGCTTTTGGGAAACCACATTCCGATCAGGATGTTGAGCACTCCGCAAATAATCACACTGATTTGAAGTTCTCTTAACGTCTGCTTAAAAAAATTCATTCTTCGCTATCCTTAAATGTACTTCTTACCAACTTGTACACCCCGGTCATTCCGCCTGCGGCGCCCACGAAAAAGAATATTATCACAAGGAAAGAAGTGCCGAATTTTTTATCGAGATAAAGCCCCAGAAAGAAAAGACCGACGGTCGGTATGAGCATTATCAGGGTAAACTGCGACACAAAAGAAAGTATTTTTACGATCTTTGACACATTCCTACCTCTTTAACACAACTTCGCAAACATAAGAAAATTATACAGATTTTAAGAGGATTTGTCCAGCAAATTCAAGCAAGGAAATCATCCTTTTTTGTGACTTTTACACACAATTTGCGGAATACTCCTTAAATAATTGACTTTTACAAAATATATGTGTAATATCTTTAGATATAGTATGTTTCGAAAAATGTTTCACAATATATGGGGGAAACTGTATGCCGGACATGATTATTTATCGTAAAAGACTTATTCCTAACGAAAACATTCTCTTAGACAGGGATACGGTGCTTTACGCCGACGATAAAATCATGGTCACAAAATGGAATACGCTCCACCCCAGAAAAGACATCGACCACGGCTATTCGCTCTACATTCCCGAAGAAGGTTACAAAATAAGCAAATTCCTCAGAAAAGACGATTCGTTGTACAAATGGTACTGCGACATAGTTGAATTTTATTTCGACAAAGACGAAGGAAGCTGTACCACCCTCGATCTTCTTTTGGATATAACGATAAACGAAAAGGGCGAAATACATCTTTTGGACATGGATGAGCTCGCACAGGCACACAAGGACGGACTTATAGACGACGAGCTTCTTCACAAATCCTTAATCCGTGCCAACAGACTTTTGATGACGGCTTATTCGGGAGCGTTCAAAAAATACACCGATTTGCTGGATTCGTATATAAAATAAAAAACG
>JAGADU010000002.1 GCA_017613435.1 Lachnospiraceae bacterium
AAGAATTACGTTTTCTTCTTCCGTTTTTTCGAGTACTTCGTAAATCGTGTCGGCGAAATAATCAAGGTTCTTATCTCCCTCACGGTCCTCGCTGAATCCCTTGCCGGGATAATCGATGATTAAAACGCGGTACTGCTTTTTTAATTTCTCGGTAAAAAGTCGAAGATATACCGTTGAACCCGGATCGGAATAACTGCTCAAAAATACGAGCGTATATTCGCCTTCGCCGTCGGCGTATGTTGAGACGTTTGACCCGTATACATCCACGAAATCGATAAACTCGTCGCGGTATTGATTTACGAGTGCTTCGTTTTCTTTTGATTTGTTGTGAGAAGTAATTGAAGCGATAACAGTGACTATCACGAATAAACCGCAGACAATAAAGGCGAGTTTTTTCTGCTCGTTGCAAAGCTTTTCGAAGAATGCGGATTTTTCGTACAAAAGGAAAACAAGTTCCTTGAATTTTTTAAGCAGGAAAGCGCTCAAGGTAGACAGGGCGAATACGACAAGGATGTACAAAAAAAGATTTTTGATATGATAAACCGGCGGGAGGGAATTGTCGAGAAAATGGTGTCCGAATATTTGGACATACAAGCCGTGTATCAGATAAAATTCGAGAGTCAGGGAACCGTAAAAAGACAGAACTTTTCCGATCAAAGAACTTTTTTCCCTCTCATTGAAAAGCGTGGCGATAAAATAAACAAACAAACTGAATGCCGAAGAAGCAACCATCTGAACGACGATTTTAAAAATGTTGATTATTTCGTAATTCGACATTTTAAGGAAAGAGTAGATTGCGTTGGAATTCTCGGATATAAAGAAAGCGACCGCTGCCAAAAGAGCACTTATGACAATCGGAAGCGCTTTTTTGTTTCGGATTTTTTGAAGTATGATTTCTTCTTTGGATGCAACATGTATTCCGACAAGGAAAGCGGGGGTGGCATTCATCCACCAGTTGCCCTTTATAGTCAGATAACTGATTAAAGTATATGCGACTACCCAAAGAGACATGAGAAGGAAAGAAGATTTTCCTTCTTTTTTATATATTAAGAAAAATCCGACATAAAGAATTACGATGGTTGCAACAAACCATGAATAGGGATTAAGAGGAAAACCTACCGCATCCCTGAAAATCCTTACGCAGAAATAAATGATATCGACAACGATGAAAACCAGAAGCGTATTGTTGAATTTTTTGAGCAAAAATCCCTTGAAATAATCCTCTTTGGTTTTGGCGCTCTTTAATAAGCCGTAGCCCGAACAAAAGAAGAAAAACGAAACCAAAAGATAACCTATCGGAACGAATACCCCGAGACCTTTTTGTCTGAATGCATCGGGAACCCAAGAGGCCGAAACCTTTTGTCCGAGGTGATGCATCATAATGAGTATTGCGAATATTCCGAGTATGTTCTTTGAGGTTTTAGTTTTCATCTGCTGATTTTTCCTTTTTCATCTGTTCATATGTTATGCCGTATTTTTCAGCAATGTTCTTCGCATAGGATTTGGAATCGGGATCGCTTCTTTTGACTTTGAACGTGTTGACGTTGTTTTGTATTTCCATTACAAGACTTACAAAAGAACTCTCGCCCGGCCACGAATTCATTTCTTCGATGGAACGTGCCACTTCGTGGATATGCGTGTTGAAAATAACGGCGGAACCTGTTTCTTTTAAAATACGAAGCAAATCTTTTGACAGATAAAGGCCGTCAACGGCGCTTGTTGTCGAATATGTTTCGTTAAAAAGAATAAGTGTTTTGTCATCGGCTTCTTTTACGATTTCTTTGATCCTGACGGCTTCTTCGCCGAGTCGCCCGTAATTGATTGTGAGATTTTCATCAATCGGGAAATGTGTGAGGATGTTTGTAAACGGACGGCCCGAGCAATTCGATGCCGTAACAAACGCGCCTGAAGAAGCCATTACGGATATTATTCCCACTGCCTGTTCGATTATTGTTTTTCCGCCACGGTTGGGACCTGTAAGTATGTAGAGATTTTCCCCGGGCGAAAATGACAGATCGTTTTTGATTATGTTTTTCTCACCCGCAAAGAAGAGTCGGATATTATACAAATCTTTTATCGAAAAATCCCTGCTTGACGAATCATCGTTTTGCGGCAGATCGGGAAGACATATTTGGAGACCTTCTTTTTTGAGTCTTTGGGCAAATCTTGCCATGCATAGATAAAAGGTCAGTCCTTCGAACAAATCGGTCATAAGAGAGCCGTCGAAGGTTACGTATTTGGACATTGCGGATTTGATTCTAGTAAAGTGCCTTTTCAAATGTTTTTCGATTTGAGGGGTCATCGTAACCAGAAGGGGATCCGGAACCCTTACTCTCGGATCCATGCCGAATTTTGCGTTTTGATTGCTTGCGGTCGGAGAGTTTAAAATAAGGCTTAAAGAAGCTGCGATTTCGGCGAATTTGTATTTCGATCTGACTTTGTAGGGAACAAATTCGACTACCGAAACCTGTTCCACATCAAGCTCCGGCGTGAAATTCACGCCCACAATCGCACCCTGCACGGATGTTAAATTGTCGAGCATTTTGTTTATGTCTTCTTTGATTTCTTCGAATTCTTTGTCTCCGATGACTTTATCGACCTGTTCGCGAAGCTTTTTCAATCCTTCGGAATTCAGATTGTTGTTATCGAGACATTTTTTCGTCTTTTCCAAAACATTTACATATACGGAGAGTTCTCTTAAATATTCAAGCAGGACATAGAGTGAATTGTCGTTTTGAGTAAGAAGAAGTCTGCTTGTCGAATAGTCCTTAAGGGTTCGTATCTGCCAGAGCGCTTCATTAAATTCCGCGGCAAGATTTTCGTTTGAAAGAAAATCACGCATGATTTCCTGACGGAATCTTATGTCCCTTATATCCGAAGGTATTTTTGTGATGACGTCTTTGACGATAAGCATCTCCTTTTCGCCTTCGGTGATATTTTCGATTATTTCGTTAAGCCCCAGATCCTTAAGGGTCTCCGGCTTTAACTGCACTGTTTTTTTATCCGAATTTTCGGCAAATAAAATATCCATTTTGTTTTCACATCCTCACATTTTTCTCACACATTTAATATGAAAACAGTATACATATGTCGGGGAAAGCGCTATATTGCAATCTTTGGAAATTTGTTATAATCTTTATGTATAATTAATCAAATATTATTCAAAAAGAAATGGGAAATATAGTGAATAACGATCAGAGAATAATAAGTTTCGACAAAATAAGGGAACTTTTGCATGAAAACGCGGAGACCGGATTCAGACATACCACGTATCAGGAAGAATCAAAGCGTTTTCATTATCTTTTAAACGGAGACGACAGGGCGGTCGAGGAATCGGTTCGAATGCTCAATCCCGACATGCAGGGCAAATTGTCAAAGGACCCCTTACGCAATATGAAATATCTTTTTATAGTCAATACGGGGCTTGCCACGCGTTACGTTATCGAAGCCGGCGTGCCGCAGGAAACCGTTTATTCGATAAGCGATCTTTATATCCAAAAGGCCGATACCGCACAAACTGCTGAGGAGATTGTGAATCTGACGAGGGAATCGTGGACGGTTTTCGTCGAGACCGTAAAATCGTTCAAAAAAGGAAGCCTTTATTCCAAGCCCGTTTCTTATTGCCTGAATTACATCGATTCGCATTTCAACGAAAAAATCACCTTATCGGACATGGCGGAGAAAACCAACCTCAATCATTGTTATCTTGCATCCCTTTTTAAAAAAGAAACGGGGAAAAGCTTCGGCAATTATCTGACCGATATCAGGATTGAAACATCAAAGGCGCTTTTGACCAAAACGGATTATTCTTTCACGCAGATAGCGTATTCCCTTGCCTTTTGCTCGCAAAGCCACTTCACAAAAATTTTCAGACAGCGGACGGGCTTCACGCCCAAGCAGTACAGAATGAGATATTTCAATGCCAATCTCTCGGTTGTCGGCAAACTGTAATTTTGTATTGCAATGTTTTTGAACGCCGACCCGGCCCCGGAGGCTGATAAAAAGGACTTGGTATCAAGTCCTTTTTAATGATTGTTATTACTTTGCGGATTGTATGATAAATCGGATTTTTCACGTATAAAAATGAAAGTGAAAAATCAATGGCGAACCGAAAATATAAAAAGAAACATTGAAACTTACGACGGTATTTTGTAGGATAATGGTAAGATACATTATATGCTTGAATTAAAAGGAGGATAACACGAATGTTTTTAGGTCTTTACAGTAAATCGGCGGAAACGGTTGCACTTTCGGTTGCGGCTTTGTTTGTTTTTTTCTTTTTTAATTTTATACCTTTTGTAATACCTTTCATTTTCCTCGGAATATTTTTTTCGATTTTCGTTCTTAAAGAAATCGCTTCTTCGATTGCTTTGTATATGATTGCCAAAGAAGAAGGTTATAAATCGCCGTGGTTTGCTTTTATTCCGTATCTTAAAACTTATCTTAAACTGAATTTGCCCAAGAGCCCCTTTAAGTTCTTTTCGGAATACAGGGATGTCGATAAAGTTTCGTTATATTCGACCCTGGGAATTTTGATATATGATTTTCTTTTATCGAAATCCGGAATGGCGTTTTTGGGTGATTTCAAAACCATATTGCTGCTTTACCGCGATTACCGTTTGTATGAATATTATCAACCGGATAATGCCGTGGAGTTTGCGATCATCAAATTTGTCTGCCCTGTCAGCGAACCCATATTATTGTTTGTGATTTACGGCAAAATGAAAAAGAACCGAACCTGATTGTTTTAAACGGGGTTTTAGGGAATAAAAAAGGTTTCGGCATTTCTGCCGAAACCTTAGCAGCGCCACAAGGATTCGAACCTTGAGATGACGGAGTCAGAGTCCGTTGCCTTACCGTTTGGCGATGGCGCTATTTTTTTGACACGAATGTATTTTACACATTTTTTTCGTAAAATGCAACCAAAAAATCAAAAAATCCCGAAAGTATCGCAAAATGCTATTGATTGAGCTTTTTTCTTGTGGTATTATATGCATGTAGTTTTCAATACTACATAACGAGGCTTTGAAAAACTTTGGAGGTGCCGCGATGGAAAAATACATGCTTACTTGCGATACGGCAGTAGATTTAAACGAAGAGTTTCTGACTTCGAGAAACATTCCCTACGTCAGTTTTCATTTTACATTGGATGATAAGGATTATACCGACGATCTGGGCAAAACCCTTTCATATGAAGAATTTTACAAAAAAATAGATGCCGGCTCCATGCCGATTACTTCTCAGGTTAACATTGCAGAAGGTTTAGCCTTTTTCGAACCTCTGTTAAAAGAAGGATACGATATTATTCACCTTGCATTTTCTTCCGGACTTTCCGGAACATACAACAGCGTACGCAATGCGGCGGAAGAACTTATGGAATCGTATCCCGACAGAAGGATTATCGTTATAGATTCGCTTGCCGCTTCATCCGGATACGGCCTCCTTTTGGATGCCATGTACGAAAAGAAAAAAAGCGGTGCAACCATGGATGAACTTGCGGAGTTTGCCAACGAGCAGAAGCTGCATGTTCAGCACTGGTTTTATACCACAGACCTCACACATTTCAAAAGAGGCGGCAGAATCTCCGCCACCGCGTGCGCTATCGGTAATTTTCTGAATCTTTGTCCTCTGATGAACGTCGATTCACAGGGCAAACTTGCGGTTAAATATAAAGTCAAAGGCAAGAAGAAGGCAGCAAAGGAAGCCGCTGCCAAGATGCTTGAGCTTTGCGAAAATCAAAAAGGATACAACCGCCGCTGCTATATTTCCAACTCGGGATGCAGGGAAGATGCGCTTTTTTTGGCGGACATTCTGAATGAAATGTTTCCGAATATCGACGGCGGAGTTCAGATATTCGACATCGGAACGATTATCGGCACGCATACGGGCCGCGGGACGGTTGCGCTCTTCTTTTTCGGGGAAGAAAGAAAAGAATAATCGTTATTCATGCACATTTATTAATATGTTAAGTTTATAATTGCTTTTTTATCCCTAAATCACTATAATAGATTAGGTCTGATAAAATTAATTTTTTGAAAGATAAGATAGGGGATAAAATGGATAGGAGAATAGGATTATTCGGGCAGGTAAAATATGTTTTTAAAGGTTTAACCAAACCTCGCTTTTTTAACAGGCTGGC
>JAGADU010000073.1 GCA_017613435.1 Lachnospiraceae bacterium
AGGACTTGAGATTTCTTCGATGAAAAATACCGAACTCATTGTTGTCGACAACGGTTCGTCCGAAGAAAACAAAAAAAGAATCGAGGAGTATCTCAAGGGATGCGAAATCGAAACCAATTACATATATTCCGTCTTCGATTTCGATTATTCGAAGATGAACAATATGGCTGCAAAAGAAGCAAGATGCGACGTGCTTCTTTTGTTAAACGACGATGTCGAAGCAAAGGGCAACGAATGGATTAAAAAGATGGCAAACGAAACCCTCGTACCCGAAGTCGGATGCGTGGGCTGCAAGCTTTTGTATCCGGACGGCCTCGTACAGCATGTCGGAATATCGGGCGGAGTTGACGGCCCGGCGCACAAATTCATGGGCGAAGAGGACGGAAAGAAACTCGGATTCGGCGACAATACGATGAATAAAAACGTTCTTGCGGTTACGGGCGCCTGCCTGGCAATCAGAAAAGATCTTTACCTTGAAGTCGGCGGACTTTCCGAAGACCTGAAAGTCGGATACAACGATGTGGACCTTTGCATGAATCTTTATGAAAAAGGTTTAAGGAACGTGCTTTTAAACGATGTTGTTTTGACACATCACGAGTCCGTAAGCAGGGGCAGGGATGCCGCAAGCAAAGCAAAATCCGAGCGTCTCTTGAAAGAGCGGGAAATCCTTAAAAAGAAACATCCCGCCTTAATGATTACCGATCCTTACGAGGGCGGTACGGCCGATTTTAAACTCGCATTCGAAAAAGAAAACGAAGACACAGCGATAAACGCATCGGGCAAATTCGAAAAGAGAAAAGCCAATGACGAGGAAGGCTGGATTTATTCTTCGTTCGAAGAATTAAAGACAGAGAATGTCGACGGCAAAAAGGTTCTTTTCGCAAGAGGTTTCGCTCTGGTTCCGGGAATTGACAACATGAGATTCGATTTCGATCTTATTCTCGAAAACGAGGGCAAACAATTCGTAATTCCGATAGAGAGAAATTTAAGAACGGATCTGGAAGGAAGATTCAACGGAAGCCAAAACACCAAGCTTTGCGGAATGAATATCAGGGCGTCGGTTGATGCTCTCAAAAGCGGAGAGTACGAAGTCAAAATCTACGGCAGGGATCACGGAAACGTGCGCGAAATAATAACCGACACAACGCAGAGAATCGAAATATAATCATTAAACCCGGATGAATAAAATGGATAACAACGAAATCGAAAAACTGAAAAAAGAACTCGAAGAAGAAAAGAAGAAAAACGTTGAGCTGCAGGGGCGAATTTTTGAACTCGACGACGAGAAAAGGGAAATAAGCGAGAATCTTTCGCGTATCAAAAACAGCAGGGCTTACAAGCTTTCAAAGCCTTTAAGATACGTTCGTTCCCAGGTTAAAAGAGTAACACAGTACGGTTCGGTATCGGCGGTCAAAGACAAGATTAAGAGCAAGAACCGTTTGAAGAAAAGATACAGGGAACTCGGCACGCTTTCTTTTCCCGATGAACAAAGAAGAGAAATCGAATCGGGAAAACAATACGATAAAAGCGTAAAGATATCGATACTTGTTCCTTTGTACAACACTCCCGAAAACTTTCTTCGCGAAATGATAATGTCCGTTGTGAATCAGACTTACAAAGATTGGGAATTATGCCTTGCCGACGGATCCGATGAGAAACATGCATATGTTGAAACCGTTTGCAGGGAATACATGAAAGACCATGAAAACATCAAATATTCGAGGCTCGAAAAAAACGAAGGAATATCGGGCAATACGAACGAATGTCTGAAACTGGCGACGGGCGATTACATAGGCTTGTTCGATCATGACGATTATCTTCATCCGAGCGTTCTTTACAAATACAGGGAAGCCATTGACGGGGGCGCCGATTACATCTACTGCGACGAAGCTACTTTTACCGACGGCGATATCAACAACATGATTACGGTCCATTTCAAACCGGATTTTGCAATCGACAATCTTCGCGCAAACAATTACATCTGTCATTTTTCGGTATTCAAAAAGAGCCTTCTTGACGAGACCGAACTTTTCAGAACCGAATACGACGGAAGCCAGGATCACGATATGATTTTAAGGCTTACGGGACTCGCCCAAAAGGTGGTTCACGTGCCGGGAATATATTATTACTGGAGAGCACATGCGGGAAGCGTAGCCGCAAACATAAATGCCAAAACATACGCAATCGATGCCGCCAAAAGAGCCGTTTCGGACCATCTTTCAAAATGCGGTATTCACGAAACAAGCATTTCTTCGTCAAGAGCGTTTGAAACCATTTTCAGATTAAAATATGCCGTCTGCGGCGAACCGCTTGTTTCCGTCATCGTTACGTCGGATACCGAAGAGTGTATCAATGCGCTCAATCGGATGAATTCGTATTTAAACACGGAAATCGTCAAAGAGTCCGATTACAAAGATGAAATTTCATCCATGAATATTTTCGCAAAGATGAATTTCCTTTCGAAAAAAGCAAACGGTGAAGTTTTGTTCTTCCTCGACGGAAACATGAAAATATCTTCCCCGGAGATTATAAGAGAACTTTTGTCTGTCGTGCAAAGAAAAGACGTGGGCGCGGCGGGCGGAAAGATAGTCAATTCATCGGGCAAAATCGAGCATGCTTCGGTTGTCCTCGGTATCGGAAAGCATAGGGCTGCGGGTCTTGTACATCACGGTTTTGACAACAGATACATCGGATACATGGGAAGACTTTGCTACATTCAGGATACATCCGCGCTTGTTCGCGACATGCTGATGGTTAAAAAGAGCGATTTCGAAAAATGCGGCGGATTTGACGAAGGATACGAAATTGCTTTCGGAGATATCGCAATGTGCCTTACGTTAAGAAGAACGGGGCTTTTAAACGTCTTCGATCCATACGCCGAAGGAATAAGCGATGCGAAGCAGATTCTTTTTGACGGCGACGATGAAAGATTTTCGGCGGATCTGGATAAATTCAAAAAGCAGTTTGAAAAGGAACTCGAAGAGGGCGATCCTTTTTACAATCCCAATCTGACCAAAGAAACACTTGATTATTCTGTTTGCTGACATAAGGAATAGGCTGAAATGTTAATTTTTTACGGAATCGAAATATTAATATATTTGTTCTTTACCGGTTATCTTTTTATTTTTAAAATCGTTGACAAAAACAATAAAAAGAGAGCGGTTATGACAGTGGTAACACCCATAGTCTCATTTGTTATTCAGGTTTTTCTCGAATGGTTTTTGTATGTGGTAATGTTTGTTTTCAACGAAAGAAATCCGGTGATTACGATAAGCCTCATAATCAATGTGATTCAGGTGGTTTTCCCCTTTGTTACGATTCTGATTATGGCATCGATCAATTCGTGGAAGGAAAGAATCGCCGTATCGCTGGCATTCGCGGCTGCGATTCTGCTTATTTCCATGGTTTTCACATATGTTTCGCAGGATATGTATCTTTCGCTTTTTGTCGAAGAAGCCTTTGATGAAGAGACGGCTATGATTGATTTAATTGCGGAAGAAAATAACATAAAGATTTTTGATTATATCAATATCGTTCTAAAACTTCTTCCCACAATAACCCTTGTATTGCATCTTAACGAAATAAGAGGTTTAAGAATAAGCGAGGGAAGAAAAGAACGCAAATAATTTTCTAATTTGCCGTATTAGCCGAATAAGGCTTTGTAAACTGTTCCGATTTGTATTTAACGAATCGGGTGTTTCGTAAATAATTAAGACAGAATTTGTGACGGAATTTATCGTTTGTGATGCTTCGGGGAGGAAAAGCAAGTGTTTGTATGCAAAAACTGCGGCGGAAATATCATATATGATATAAAAGCAAAAGCTTTGGTTTGCACCGTATGCAAATCTTCTTTTGCACCCGAAAGCGTTACAAAGGAAAACGACAGCGTTGATTACGATTTTTTCGAAACGACGATTTTCACCTGCCCTCAGTGCGGCGCGCAAATAATGTGCGAGGAAAACGAAGCTTCGAGCTTTTGTGCTTACTGTTCTTCTTCGACGGTTCTCACGTCGAGAATTTCCAAAGAAAAGAAACCCGATTATATTATTCCTTTTGAAAAAACGAAGGCCGAATGCATCGACGAATTCAAAAAGGTTTCGAAGAGAGCTGTTTTTGCGCCTTCCGAATTAAAAGATCAAAAGATTTTGGATAGATTTAAGGCAATTTACGTGCCTTACTGGTATTACAATGTTAAGCAGGAGAATGGTTTTACGTTTACAGGGGTGGAAAAGTCGTCTACGGCGTACTCGGATACCATATATACCGCTTTTTACGATATAACGGGCAGAATAGACGCGGAATATGACGGAATATGCAGAGACGCTTCATATAATTTCTCCGATGATTTGTGCGAGAGAATCGCGCCTTTCTTCACCTCGGAAAAAAAGAAATTTTATCCCTCTTACTTAAGCGGCTTTTATGCCGATGTGACCGATGTTCCGGCTGTGGTTTACGAGCATGAAGCAAGAGATATCGCCAACAATCTTTCCAAGGAAGTGATAAGAGATACGGCAGCAGACGAAGAATTCAAGCGTATTGAGCTTGTTTTTTCTACCGACGAAGATACCGACAAACAGCTTAATACCGTTATAACGGCCAAGAGAGCGCTTCTGCCGGTATGGTTTATGTCTTTTAAGAGCGGCAAAAAGGTTGCATATATGACCGTTAACGGTCAGACGGGACGCGCAGCGAGCGATTTTCCCATATCAAAAAAGAAATACATTACAGCATCTTTGATTCTTGCGGCGCTCTTTACGGTA
>JAGADU010000074.1 GCA_017613435.1 Lachnospiraceae bacterium
AGAATAAGATCGAAATCATATTTTGCATATAAATCCACCCTTTCGGGTCTGTGTGTCAAAAGAATTTTATAATGCTCTTCATCGGTCTTCGCATAAGCGCTGTCAAGCTGTCCGACAAATTGCTTTTCGTATAATCTCGTCGGATCGTCAACGCCGCAGACATCTATGAATCGGTCGTTGATTTCTATGGTCTCGCAGTCCCCCTCCAAGACGGTAATGCCGAGCGAGCGCACTTTTTCTTTCATTTCATCGCAGCGGTTGCTCCAGTATTCGTGATTGCCCGACACATAAAAACATTTGTATTTTTTCGAGATGTCTTCGAGGAAAACCATTGCGTTTTCATCATCCAAAACATCATCGAAAATATCTCCTCCGAGCATTACGATATCGGGGTTTTCCTTATCCACCATTTTGATCAGATTTTTCTGATTTTTGCCGTATTTGCACGAATGAAGGTCCGTTATGAGAACGCAGCGAACCGTGCTGTCTGAACCGTCATCTTTTTTAAGGTTGATTCTTTCCGTGACCGGAATAAAAAACCAGAATGTCATGAAAATTGCGAGCGCAATCAAAGAAAGAAGGACGATTCTTATTAAGTTTTTTATTTTTCGGGGAATGCTCTTTTTATCTGTTTTTTTATCGTTATTTTTCATTTATCCGATCCGCTTTTTTGTGTCTTTTCAAAAAAATAATACATAGATTATAGCCAAAAACACTCCTGTTGACAAATTTTCGAAGGATTATTTACAATATGTTAAACACGACGAAAAGGTGAAATCATGAACGAAAAAGCGATAAGCGTCGAGCAGATGCGAAGAAGCGACGCATATACAATCGAAAACTTCGTGCCTTCCAAAGAGCTTATGTACCGCGCGGCCATGGGCGTGTACGAATCGTACAAAGGATGGGAAAACAAATCCATTGCAATCGCGGTCGGCGGAGGAAACAACGGCGGGGACGGATACGCCCTTGCGGGAATACTCAAAAAGAACGGCATCGATTCAGTCATTTTCAGGGTTTCCGATAAAATGTCCGAGGACGGAAAATACTATTGCGATATTGCAAAAGACCTGGGAGTCGAAATAAAAGCCTTTGACGAAAATACCGATTTTTCGGCCTTCGACATCATAGTCGATTGCATCCTCGGAACCGGTTTTGTCGGAGAAGTCCGCGGCACGGCACTTAGCGCCATCAATGCAATCAACGAATCAGACGCATACGTAATCAGCGTTGACATCAACAGCGGAATGAACGGAGACACCGGCGAAGCGTCAACGGCCGTCAAATCCGATCTGACCGTATCCATAGGCTATTACAAAACCGGTCTCCTGACCGAAGCCGCCCGCAAATACATAAAAGAACTGACAAACGCAGATATCGGGATTGTGTTGATATAGCACAATCCCGATATCAATATGAAGAAAATTATTCTTTTTTAATCCTTATGTGTGTAATTGCCGTCCAGTCTTGCGTAGGAAAGAACGTTTCCGGTGTTTCCGTCGATATCGGTATCAAGACCTTTATAGATCTTGTTGATATTGTTTCCGCCGCCGTCAAATCCGAGGTAGACATTGTCGGGTTCGTTTTTCAATGCGAAAACAAATACCGAATATGTGTGAGTGCCCGAAGGCGGATACGGTCCGACATACTGTTCGCCTCTTGAACCGTTAGCGTAAGCTCCTTCCGCCAGGGAAGTCTCTTGGGTGAAAACATCCATATGAAGCCATTCCCCGTCAATCATTATAACGACGTAGCTTGCGGCGCCTTCAACCTCGTCCCAGGAAAGATCGGGCGAGATGTTCTCTCCGTATTTTGTATTCGAAATTTTCGTATCCCAGATTCCGTTCGAATTACAATTTGACGATACGTCAAAAGTCGGAATATTTTCAAAATCAACGGATTCAATATAAGTGTTTGAACATGCTGCAAGAAAATCCTTGCGCGTTCCTTTTTGTGCATCCGCAAAAATACAAATCCTTCCTTCTTCTCCCCCGAAATTTACTTTCAACTTTGTCGAACCGTCCTCATACAGTTCGCAGCCGGAGAATTTAACATCTTCGAAAAGAAACTGCTTTCCGTTACTGTCAAAAAATCCATAACCTGTCATATCAAACGACACATCAAGAATCGGAGTGCCGTCTTCGTCGGTTTTAATCTCGCTTGTATATTCATTTGAACCTTCTGCAAAATAAACCCAGAGCGTTGCTCTCTTTTCTTTAAAATAATCATCCACATCGGGATAAATCAAAGCCGCCTCTTCGGCTTTAACACCCCAGGACGTGTGGAGAAGGTCCAAATTCTCTATCTTCCAGTCCGTAACTTCGGAATCTTCTTTAACCCAATCGCCGTCTTTTACGTTTTGAACATATGTTACATTCTCTTGGATTGTCTGAAGAACCATTCCGTCCGTAACATTAATCTCGCAGGGCTCGGATTTATATTGCGGCTCAAAGGAACCATTCTTTACGCCGCATCCGGCAAGAAACACGGTTAATAAAAATGATGTTAAAAAAATAAGATTCTTTTTCATATTTTCTCCTTTTCCTTACCACAATTATATGTATCAAAAACGAGCAATAATAGAAAAATATGTTAAAAAACAGGTAAAATCTGCACAATCGGTTACGAAAATATGTATTAATCCTATCAAAAAACAAAGGATAAGACAACCTGAAAGGCAAAAGAAAAAACTCCCTGAAATTCAAGGAGTTTTAAAGGCGCGAACCGGATTTGAACCGGTGATCAGGGTGTTGCAGACCCACGCCTTACCGCTTGGCTATCGCGCCGCAACACAGTTATTATATAAAAAAATGCCTTAAAAAGCAATTAATTTTTTATGACTCCGACGAGAATCGAACTCGTGTTACCGCCGTGAAAGGGCGATGTCTTAACCGCTTGACCACGGAGCCGTTATATTTACTCCGCGATTTCGTCTCTCATAGACCACTCATAAGCCGTCGGCTTATTTCGTGCTCTCTGAGCGGCTGATTTCATCAGCCTGTATCGCCAAGCACATCTTCGTCTTACCGTGCAAGCACGTCAGCCGAATCATTGCTTGTCGCTACTCGCCTCAATCGCTACGTCTACTCCCCAAGTTGGACTCGAACCAACGACATCATGATTAACAGTCATGCGCTCTACCAACTGAGCTATTGAGGATTATCAGGCTTCTTGAGCCTTCAAAACCAAATACAGATTCATTTTAACTAGTTTTTAAACCTAACTGGATAAGCTTTCGACCTATTAGTGACCATCAGCTGAATACATTACTGTACTTACACCTTGGACCTATCTACCTTGTCGTCTTCAAGGGGTCTTATTAATTGGGAGATCTCATCTTGAGGGGGGCTTCA
Organism: Lachnospiraceae bacterium; assembly: GCA_017613435.1. Lineage (GTDB taxonomy): Bacteria > Bacillota > Clostridia > Lachnospirales > Lachnospiraceae > UBA3766. The sequence goes on from JAGADU010000074.1 coordinate 3,354, forward strand.
CGCTTAGATGCCTTCAGCGTTTATCCCTGCCGGACTTGGCTACTCGGCCATAGGATTGGTTCCTAACCGATACACCAGCGGTCCGTCCACCCCGGTCCTCTCGTACT
>JAGADU010000075.1 GCA_017613435.1 Lachnospiraceae bacterium
AAATTTCACGAGCTTTACAGACTGCTTAAAGAAATCGAAACGTTTGAGGGCATAAAGAGTAACGGGTCGGTTAATGTCGGAGCTTTTCTCAAACTCAGGGGTAACGAACTATACCCCGAAGCTCTTAAATCCGATTTTTTTATAGAAAGGTTAACCCGCACCGTCAAAGAAAATGCGTTTGATACCGAAATGGTTGAGATGCTTGAATTTGACATCGATAACATGGAGAAAGAGGAATTAACGGATTATTTCAAATTAAGAGAGGCCATGGATGAGGTCAAATCCAATGCGGCAAAGGTCAGAGTTATCGGATTTGCAGTAGTTATAATCTTTGCGTGCGCGGGTCTTGCGGGCGGAGCATTTATAGGATGGACCGGATTATCGCATCAAAATTTCGGATTAATCGCAGGCGGAGTAATAATGATTGCTCTCAGCATAGGATTTGTGGTTTACACCAGAATACGCGCTTTCAAATGATTTTTGTTTTTCTGAATAACGGTATGGGTTTGACGGTTGTGCAGGTAAAAGGAAAATGAGCGAATTCAACGAGAATGAAGCAATCGAATTTAATGTTGAAGACGGTACTGCGGATACGGAAGATCTGCGTGCAAAGGATTACAAAAAATTCAGGGAATTGTATAAACTTCTTATGCAAATAGGCTCATATAACGGGACCGACCGCGAAGATTCCGAGGATGTGGAAAAGTTTAACATATTAAGAAGCAATGAGCTTTATCCCGAAGCAATCAAATCCCCTTTTTTTATAGAAAAACTGGCACAAAGATACAAAAAGGGAGGATTTGACAAAAATATAACCGAAAAACTCCTGGAGGACCTTGATGCCCTTGAGGACGGCAACTCTTCGAAGTATTACGAATTAAGAAAACAAATAATGAATCGCGAAGTGGCCAAAAACAATATCAAATTCGATTACGATATGATTATTGTTTTAATTCTTGCGATTCTCAGTTTTGTTTGTATGGTTTTATTTGGTGTTGCTTTTAACGAAAGCCGACTGTTGGGTAGAATTTCCAACGTGAGCACGGTTATGTTCTGGGTTTTCGTCGCGTATCTGACGGTAAGGAGATTTTACAAAACAATGGAAAAGATTTTTCGATACCGGGGCTCAAAATCCGACAAATAAAAAAAGCACTTTAAAGTGCTTTTTTCAGTTTCGTTCAAATCAGGATTTTTTCACGGAATATCCGAATTTTCCGATTTTCTTTCCGAGCGTGAAATATTCTCCGTGCGAATAAGTAACCAGATTGGAAGAATTTAGTTCGAATTTTCCGTTCCCGTTCATATATTTGTCATCGACGGTGACACCGACAACCTCGGCGATGAACATGTCGTGACTTCCGAGTTCTTTTATTTCCTTAACTTTGCAGGCAAGGCTTAATGGACTCTCCGCAATACCCGGCGCCGACACGCCTTCGACGGGTATCGGCGTCAGATTCATTTCCTTGAATTTATCCACGTCCCTTCCGGATTTTACACCGCAATAGTCGGTGGCAAAGGTCAAATCCTCGGTGACGAGATTAATGACGAATTCACCTGTTTTTGCGATTATATCATGCGAATAACGTTCTTTACGCACCGAAATCGAAACCATTACGGGGTCCGAACAGATTGTTCCTGCCCATGCGACGGTTACGATATTGGGCTTTTTGGAGGGCTCTGCGCAGCTTATCATCACCACGGGAAGCGGGTAGAGCATATTTCCGGGTTTCCAGTTTTCTTTTGACATTTTTATTATCTCCTGAATCAATCAAGTGTTGCGGCGAATGCATCAACGGCAGCATCCGTCTCGGCGGACTGTTTCGCTTTGGGATCGATGAAGATTCCCGTGGATTCGAATTTTTCGATACCGATGCATTCGGCGAGTTTTTCAAATGATTTTTCCGCACCGCTTCCGCCCTGGCACGCAAATACGGAAAAATGTTTTCCTTTAAGCGCCTCTTTGTTGTCTTCTGTGAAAGTACGTATGGGCGGAGTAAATGTTGCTGCCCATACGGGGTAGCCGAAAACGATTCTTTCATAATCGGAAAGATTGATTTCGTATTCTTCAAGTTCCGGCTTTTCTTTGAATACGGCACTTTTTCCTCCCCAAAAAAATTTCTTGAAACCCTTGTCGCAGTAAGCTTTTTTGGGAATCAGTTTAAGGATGTCGGCGCCGGTTTTTTCTTTGATTTTCATTGCGGCGTATTCCGTATTTCCTTCGAGCGTATAATAAACAATCAATGTTTTCATTCTTCGGATCCTTTCGTTTCGGACAGATAATCATAATTTATTATATTATTTTTTTGAAAAAGAATAAAATGTTTTCCATAAAATAACAATCGGCATTCGTATAATAATTGTAAAAACAAACGGAGGATTTGAATATGAGAAAAACATTTGCGATTATCTGTGCGTTGCTGATGATGATTTCGCTGACGGGTTGTTTTGCGCCAAAGGATATAAATGTGAATAAAATGAAGAAAAATACAGGTGTCATGTTTTCCGCGATTTATGTTGACGGCGGATTGGTTCGCGATGAAGATTATCTTGTGTCCGTTACATACGAAATCAATTACGACGGAACGATGAATATGATCAAAGAATACAGCCAAAGCGGAAAATATTACGCAAGCACGCAGATAAGCGATGAAAACTATAAAATGTTTTATATTTTGTCAAAAAGGAACGAAACAATAAACACTTTTGATAAATATGTGATAGACGGAACCGACGGCGGAATATGGGATTTCACATTCTATGATGTCGGAAAAACAACGGGGAAACAAATCTTTAAGGGGTCGTTCGGAAACGGGCATCCCACACTTGACGCATTCAAAAGAACACTTTCTTATTATGCTGCAAGCATTCCGTGCTACAATCAAAACAATGAGGGAGAGCCCTGTAAATAAATCAAAAGTCTGCCGCAAAAGGCAGGCTTTTTTTGATGCTTATTTACAAATCGCTTATTTTTTTGATAAATTTATGAATATGATTAAAGGGTGTCGGATGACACGATACGGTATTTAAAGAAAACACGGTCGGAACGGAATTTATGAATCAAAAAGAGAGAATAAAAAAAATAACGGAAGCTTTGGACAAAGAATACGGTACAAAATTTATCTGTTATCTTGAGCATAAAAATGCACTCGAGCTTCTGATAGCAACCATTCTGTCGGCGCAGTGCACGGATGCGAGAGTAAATACGGTTACGCCGATTCTTTTTTCAAAATACAAAAACGCCGCGGAGTATGCAGCCGCCGATATAACCGAACTCGAGGAAATAATCCGCCCGCTCGGTTTTCATCATTCAAGGGCCGTAAACATTATCGCCTGCTGCAGGAAACTTTGCGAAGAATTTGAAGGAGAAGTTCCCTCGAAACTTGAGGATCTGACATCGCTTCCCGGAGTCGGGAGAAAAACGGCCAATGTTATCCGCGGAAACATTTTTCACGAGCCTTCCGTAGTTGTGGATACGCATGTCAAAAGAATAAGCCGAAAACTCGGCATTACCCAAAAAGAAGACCCGACGGATATCGAATTTGATTTAATGAAAAAAATCCCAAAGGATCACTGGATTCTTTGGAACATTCATCTTATCACTCTCGGAAGAAGCATTTGCAAAGCCCAATCTCCGAAATGCGGGGAATGTTTTTTAAGAGAATACTGTCCGAGCGCGCAAACAAAGAAATAAAGGAATATGCACAAAAGATTTAATCAAGAATTTCAAGGATGCTTTCTTCCTTCTCTTCTTCGCTCGGAGCGATGTCGCGAAGGTAGTTTAAGATGGGGCCTTTGGTAAGACCGTTAAGGAGGGAGGCGGCTGAAGAAAGGTAATTGATTTTGCTGAAATCTTCTTCCTCCTTGTAGATATTTGCGAGAAGTTTGTATGTTCCTATTGTGTCGCTTCCGGAGGAAACGGCAAATTCGAGCATGTTTTTGGCGGTTTCTTTATCGCCTTTTGCGAGGAAATATTCGCCCATAGAGTGGAGTGTTCGTATCAAAAGAATGAAATTTTGGTCATACAAAGTAAGCTCCGGAAGATTCGCGGCGCCGTAGGTAAGTTTCAAATCGGTATTTGAAATGTTTGAAAAATTGACGATTTTGCTTGTTTTTAAGTGCTTGAATGCTATGAGCGCGTCCGCGAAGGCTTTTTCGTGGCTTTCGTCGGAAGCCAGAAATTCACCTTTTTCGTTTAAAAACGGAGCATAGATTTCGTCGGGAATGATTATATAGTGAAGATCGTCGAGCGGAACTTTTCTGGTATTGTCGGCTTCTGCTTCTTTTGCCCAGAATGCTTTTTCGGCTTTATCACCCTTTTTATTGCTTTTTCTTATTTCGTAAGCGAGCCATATGCAAAAGACAACCACGCTTGCAAAAACGGGAAATATCATTTATAATTCCTTTCGTACACATATTTTTGAGGTGCACATATTATGATGAATTTGCGTTCAAGAAAATCCAAAACCATTATAGCGATTGTCGCCGTTTTGCTTTGCATAGCGATGATTATTCCGTTCATGGTATCGATGTTTGTTTAAGCATGTTAGATTAAAACGGACATGCCGGTCGATGCTTCGCATGCAAAGAGATTCGTACGTAAAGTATAAGTTAAATATCTGAAAAAAGCAACAAACCGGTGAGTGTTATGATGGTAGGAAAAATTCCCGAAAACGTTCTGAAAAGGTCCGTTTTAAGGGAAATAAAAAACAATAATAAAGATGTAATTACCGGCGCGTCTTTTGGTGAAGACTGCGCCGTTTTAAATTTGTCCGATTACGGCCCGACAGATGACAAATATTTCGAAACGGGAAGCGCCGCGGCCGCGGGCGAAGGGCTGACGGAGAGCAAAATCGCTCTCGTTAAAGCCTGCAACAACCTTTATGCGGGCGGATTTATTCCCGAAGCAGCAACTCTTTCGATAGCTCTTTCCGAGTCTTTTGAAGAAGAGAACTTAAAGCTTCTTATGAGAGAATTGAACGGGACGGCGAAAAAAGAAGGCATTACCATTGTCGGCGGACATACTTTTGTAAGCCGAAATGTTTCAAACGGATGTATCGTAAACGTTAACGCTTTGGGCAAGAGGGCAGCGGGTTTTGAAAAAGAGCCGATTAAAGCCGGATATAAAATCATTGCGTCAAAATGGATCGGAATCGAGGGTTCGTACATTTTGACATCGGAATACAAATCCGAAATCGAAGAGAGATTCAGGAAGGATTTTACCGACACGCTCCTTAAAAATATCGAATATATCGGTGTGGGAAACGAAGCCCGCGAAGCGATTCGCCTTAAAGCGGTCGCGATGAAGGATGTTTCCGAGCACGGAATCTTCGGAGCGCTTTACGAACTGGCCGAAAGAGCGAAATGCGGCGTGGAAGTCGACCTTAAAGCGATTCCCGTCAGACAGGACGTTATCGAAATCGGCAATTTCTTCGACATTAATCCTTACGAGATGAAATCTTCGGGAATGCTTCTTATGGTCGCAAAAGACGGCGAGGCATTTGTCGAAGGATTAAAGAATAGCGGAATCGAAGCCGCGGTAATCGGAAACTTTACCGAAAACAATGACAAGGCGGTAATAAACGGGGAAGAAAAACGTTTCCTCGAAAAAATAAAACAGGACGCGATTTACAAAATAAAAACCGTAAGAAAGGGTGATTAGAATGCGCGAAAAGATATTAAAAGCAATCGAAAAAAACAGCAGAATCGATCTTAAGGAACTTGCGATTATGCTCGGAGAGGAAGAAATAAACGTAGTTAACGAAATAGCCGCGATGGAAGCGGAAGGAATAATATGCGGATATCACACGCTTATAGACTGGGAAAAAACCAGCATCGAAAAGGTAAGTGCTCTTATCGAAGTAAGAGTAACCCCTCAGCGCGGTCAGGGCTTTGACACAATAGCGGAGAGAATCTACAAATACCCCGAGGTAAACAGCGTTTATCTTATTTCGGGCGGTTATGATCTTTTGGTATCCCTCGAAGGCAAATCGCTTAAGGAAGTTTCCAATTTCGTATCCGACAAATTGTCCACGCTCGATACGGTATTAAGCACCGCCACACATTTTATCCTCAAAAAATACAAGGACCATGGAACGGTTCTTGCAAAGAAATACGTTGACGAAAGGTTGAAAATGACACCATGAGAAACCCTCTTTCAAATAAAATAACCACCATCAAGCCTTCCGGTATCAGAAAGTTTTTTGATATCGTAAGCGAAATGGAAGATGCGATCTCTTTGGGTGTCGGTGAGCCTGATTTTGACACACCCTGGCACATCAGAGACGAGGGCATTTATTCGCTCGAAAAAGGCAAAACATTTTATACATCAAATGCGGGTTTAAAAGAATTAAGACAGGAAATCTGCAATTATTACGGCAGAAAACAGGGAGTCGTTTACAATCCTATGACCGAAACTCTTGTAACGGTCGGAGGCTCGGAAGGCATCGATCTTGCACTTCGATGCATGTTAAATCCCGGCGACGAAGTAATCATTCCCACACCCTGCTATGTTTCGTATGAACCCTGCACGGTTATGGCCGACGGCGTTCCGGTAATCCTTCCCTTAAAGAATGAGAACCAGTTCAGATTAACACCCGAAGAACTTGAAGGAGCCATTACCGAAAAAACCAAGATTTTAATTCTTGCTTTCCCGAACAATCCCACGGGAGCAATTATGGAAAAGAGCGATTTGGAAGCTCTTGTTCCGATTATAGAAAAGCACGATTTGATGGTAATTTCCGATGAAATTTATTCGGAGCTTTCATACAAATCCAAGCATGTATCCATTTGTTCCCTTCCCGGAATGAAAGAAAGAACCATTGTCATCAACGGTTTTTCAAAAGCATATGCCATGACCGGATGGAGACTCGGATATGCACTCGGACCCGAACTTGTGATAAAGCAGATGATCAAACTTCATCAGTTTGCGATAATGTGTGCTCCGACCACCAGCCAGTATGCGGCTATCGAAGCATTAAAGAACGGAGACGACGATGTTGTCGAAATGACCGAAGCTTACAATCAGAGAAGAAGATTTTTGATGAACGAATTCAAAGAAATGAATCTTCCCTGTTTCGAACCCTTCGGAGCGTTTTACGTGTTCCCCTGCATTAAGGAATTCGGCATGACGAGCGAGGAATTCGCACTTAAATTTCTTGAAGAGGAAAAGGTTGCGGTTGTTCCGGGAACGGCTTTCGGAGACTGCGGAGAAGGCTTCCTTAGAATCTCTTACGCATATTCGATTGACGATCTTAAAGTTGCAATCGGAAGACTCAAAGACTTTGTGGAAAAATTAAGAGCGGAAAAATAATTAAAAGCCTTCCCGACGGGAAGGCTTTTGTAAAGAAAAAGAGGATTCAAAATGAACATAGTGCTTCTTGAACCGGAAATTCCGTTTAATACGGGTGCAATCGGCAGAACGTGCGTGGCAACGGGAACCACGCTCCATTTAATAGAACCGCTCGGATTTGTTTTAAACGACAAAAGCGTCAAAAGGGCGGGCATGGATTATTGGGACAAACTCGATGTCAGAAGATATATCAATTACGATGAGTTTCTGGAAAAGAATCCCGGGGCGCATATTTATATGGCCACTACCAAGGCCAAGCATGTATATACGGATGTAAAATACAATGACAACGATTATATAATGTTCGGAAAAGAGAGTGCGGGAATACCCGAAGAAATTCTCGTAAATCATCCCGACGACTGCATCAGGATTCCGATGCTTCCCGAAATAAGATCCTTAAATCTTTCGAATTCCGTTAATATTGTTTTATATGAAGCGCTTCGCCAGAACAATTTCAAGGGGCTTGAAAAGGAAGGCGAACTTCACAGACTTCAATGGTAAAATCAGTTCTTTTTATAAACCTTAGTGTACAATAATACCATTGCAATCAGGCTTAAAACCGTAAAGAGCGCAATGTAGATGCACATTGTATTTACCGAAAGGCTTCTTTCGAAAAGCGAAGCATTGAATGTCATGGACTGACGAAGGGCTTCGCTGAAAGCGCCGTTATCCGCTCCGCCGATCGAGCGGTTCATTTCGTCAATGCATCCGTTTAACAAAGCGTTTTTAAGAAGTGCGCAAACCTGACTTGCGGGGAAGAGATTGCAGAGTGTCTGAATTTTTGAAGAGAACTGCGAAATGGGTATGTATGCACCGATTACAAAGCCTGCCGCCGCGGAAAGGATTCCGAAAAACGCTCCTGCGGCCGAAGACGATTTGAAGAACAAAACCACCGTCATAAAAAGCGCGCTCGATGAAAGGCATCCGAGGAATATCACTCCGTAAGCGCCGAGGATTCCGGAAACGTTAAGGTGCATATTTCCGAGAAAAGCGAGGATTACAAGACCTGCGCTTAAAAGAAGGGATGTCATTAAAAACGATGAGATTACGGCTGCCAAAAGATAGGAGAGAATAACCTGCCATCTTTTTACGGGCGTTGCAAGAATGTCGTAATCGACTTTTCTTTCGCGGTCCTTAACGATTGTCGTAAGGCAGTTGTAAGGAATGGTAATTGTAGCCGAACCGAGTATTCCCACAAGCAGCGTGCCGTTTACAAACATTTTTACATCCTCGGGTTTTATAAAAGTTTCAAGACCGTTCATCGATCCTTCTATCGCATTTACGAAAGTTCCTTTTAAGAACAAAAGATATAAAACGAATACGATGATTGAAGTTAAAAGCGAAAAAATCACCGAGTGCACGTCTTTGAAATATATTTTGATGTTTCTTTTTGTCAGTCCTATAAAGCCTTTCATTTTAAGTCTCCTTTTAAATCCGATTTTTAATTTGTAATCATTCTTCCGGTAAGATTTAAGAACACGTCGTCCATGCTTCCTTTTATGATTTCAAAATCCGTAAATTTTTCTTTTTCGTTTGCCATCAAACCGAGTATGTCTTTTTCAAAAAGAATGGTGTAATGGTCCGCATCGTATATGATATCGGGATTGATTGATGCCGCCGTTTTGTCGTTTTCTTCGCTTCTTCCCGCATACCAGAGAAGCTTTGACGAAGCGTAAGCGCTCTTTAATTCCGCGGGTGTTCCTCTTGCGATCACTTCGCCCTTATCGAGAATTACCACGTGGTTTGCATCCCTTGTCTCTTCCATGTAATGGGTCGTGAGAAAGATTGTCATGCCGCGTTCCTTCCTCAGATAATCGATGTAGTCCCATACGATTTTTCTTGATTTGGGATCGAGTCCGGTTGTCGGTTCGTCGAGGAAAAGAATCTTTGGATTATTCAAAAGCGCTCTGACTATATCGACTCTTCTTCTCTGACCGCCCGATAATTTTTCGTATTTTCTTTTCATTATTTCTTCAAGTTCGAATTTCTCCGAAAAAGAATCAAGTCTTTCTTCGATTCCTTTTTTGGTAAGTCCGTGGTAGCTTCCCCTTGTAAAAAGGTTTTCTCTGACCGTAAGCTTGTCGTCGAGAACGGAATTCTGAAAAACGATTCCGATGTCTTTTCTTATGAGGTCGTCTTCCTTTCCGAGTAAGTGGGAGCAGATATTTACTTCTCCTGCGGTCTTTTCGAGGATGGTACAGAGTATGTTGATCGTTGTGGATTTTCCTGCGCCGTTTTCTCCGAGGAATGCGAAGAGCTCGCCTTCTTTTACGTCAAAATCGATTCCTTTGACCGCCGTATGTTCGTTGTATTTTTTTACGAGATTTCTCACTTCGATTACGTTCATTATTGTCCTTTCTTTAATCAGGGTTTTGTATTTTAGGTGTTTTCCCTGCCTGTTGAAATCATTGTAACCGAATGCGCAAATAAAAAAAGAGCAACCCGACCAAGATGCAAAAAAGGTCTACCAAGTTGCTCAAAATTGTCGCGTCAACGCGATTTTTATATTATTCGCTGTCTCTGATGGAGTTTAAAGCGCTGTTAATTTCCCTGTCTTCGCGAACGTAAAATAATTTGGTCATTATCCATACGAAAACGTATACCAAAACGAAAATCAGCATGACGAAAGCATATCCCACGAGGCCCGTATACCATTTAAAAAGCCATCCGAGGAGGGATACCGCGGCAAAAATCATCAGAAAATGCAGAATGATTCTCACAAAAAAGGGTTTGATTTTATCGGAGCAAAGAATAAGGGAGGGAACGGAACAAAGCACTCCGGCAAAGATTACGCTTAATGCAAAATACCATTCCGTGGCATAGGTGTTGCCCGTTAAATGCATAATGGCCTGAAAGGTTCCGACGCTCAAAAAAATACCGAGCGATATAAAGCTTGTCTGCAACAAAAGCATTTTCATTTTGTTCATAATTCAAGCCTCCTTTTGATTTCTTTGACGTAGCTTCTCGAAATCACGATTTTTTCGCCGTTTAACATGGTGGCTTCCATTCTTCCGCTCAAGTCGGATTTTACGCCTTTAATCTTTTTTAAGTTTACGATCATGGATTTTGAGATACGAAGAAAATAAGCCCCGAGAGTTTCCTCGAGTTCGTATAATCGAAGCTTCGTTTCGAAACAGTCGTCCCTGGAATAAACGAAAGTTCTTTTGTCGACGGATTCTATGTAATAAAATGCCGCGGTTTCCCCGAATACGGTTTCGCCGTCCTTTATAAGAGGAATTTTGCGTTTTCCGCCTTCGAGTATTTCTATCGCGGCCTTAATGTCTTCAGTATTTGATTGAGCTTTAATAAGCGCTTCCTCGAGTTCCGGGGAATCGACCTTTTCGAATTTTACCTGCATCTGACGCTCCGTGTGAAAAATTAAGCCTCTATAATTCGTCGTTTATATCCGAGAGAGTAAGAGTGAAAATGAATTCGGTGCCTTCTCCCTCGGTGGAAATAACATTGATGTTCTCTCCGTGAGCCCTGATTATTTCCCTTGTTATCGAAAGCCCGAGGCCTGTTCCTTTTTTATCTTTTCCTCTGGATAAATCAGTCTTGTAAAATCTGTCCCAAATCTGATTGAGGCTTTCTTTGGGAATGCCTATTCCCTGGTCCTTGACGCTTACGAAAACCTTTTTGTGCTTTTCCTTGGTATCGATGAATATAACTGAATCCTTGTTGCTGAATTTAATTGCGTTGTCCAATAAATTGTACAGCACCTGCTGAATCTTCGATATGTCTCCTTTGACAAAAAGCTGTTCGCCGGTCAGGGACAAATCGATGGTGATTCTTTTTTTGGTACATGCTCCCTCGAATGTGGCAAGGGTCTTTCTTATGACGGTATTGATGTCGAAATCCGTCATCTCGAGGATCATTCCTTCGGTATTGAGGTTGTTTAAAGTCAAAAGAGAATTGGTAAGTTTTATAAGTCTGTCCGATTCGTTGGTAACGATTTCGAGATATTTGTTGTGAAGTTCGGGCGGAATCGTTCCGTCAAGCATCGCCTCTGAATAGCCCTTTATGCTTGTAAGGGGCGAGCGGAAATCATGGGAAACATTGGCTACGAGCTGCTTTTGATTGTCTTCGCCTTTTGAAAGTTCGTTTGCCATATAATTAAGAGACGCCGCAAGATATCCGAGTTCGTCCTCGGAATCTATCTGGAACTGATAATGCAGATTGCCCGCCGCATATTCTTCCGTCGCCTTTGTGATTTTACGAAGAGGACGGTAAACATTGCTTGTAAAGAATATAAGAATAATCAGCGAAAGAACAAAGAGTATGATGAAAAGATAATACGAGAGAGTCAAAAGCTTTTCGGAAAGTCTGTTGAGTTCCGCAACGCTTTTGTGAATGACAACGTAACCCTGCACCTGGTAACCGTCTGTGATGGGAGCGAAAACGCTCAGGAAATCCTCGTCGAACATTCCGTAAAAATCGCCCACGGAATAATACCCGTCGATATTGTCCGTGGAATTGAAATTCTCCACGTATATGGGATTTTCGACATCGACGGGACTGTCGGATGAAAGAACGATTAAGCCGGAAGGGTTCATGATCCAGAGAGTCGAATCAAAATAAAGCGCCAGAATATCGAACTGTTTCTTTACGGATTCAAGACTTGTTTCGGAATTGTAAAGATCTTTTGCGTAGGAATCGGCGATTATAATAGCTTCTTTATAAAGTTTGTCGGCTTCGGTTTTTGTAACCAGATCGTTGATGGCTCTCGAACTGAAAGTGGCAACTACCATAAAACCGAAAAGCGCAAACAAAAGATAGGCGAATATGAACTTTGTATAAACCGTTTTTTTCATTTATACTCCGTTAATCAGTCGGATAAGGTAACTTTTAAATCCATATCTATGTAGGTTTCGCCGTTTTGACGCATGATTGAAACGGTGATTTCGTCTTCGGGTTTGCATTCTTTAAGCTCGACTTCGTAATCGAGGGCACTCGAGATAACGGCATCGTTGATGGCAGTGATTACATCGCCCTTGTGAAGACCGCCCTTCATAGCGGCGGAATCCATTTCGATATCGACGATATATGCGCCCATCGGAATATTGTAATAGCGCTTGGCAACGGAAGTAACGTCCGTTACGCTGACTCCCATGTGAGCCGATGTGACGTCGTTGCAGAGATTTTCTATAAGCTCGGAAAGCTCGGTTATTCCGATTGCCGAAATAAGCGATTTCTGATCGGAAGGATTGAATGACTGGTTGATGATGCCTATGACTTTTCCGTTTTTGTTGATTAATATTCCGTTAGCTTTTTCCGAGCCGTAGATATCGGTTGTCAAAAGGGAATAATTGTGGTCGATGCCGTTTATTTCCGTACCCGTGGAAGTTAATATTCCGTAGCCGAGCGACGTGCCGTAACCGAGAGGATCGCCGATGGCGATTACTATGTCTCCGGGCTTGCAAAGAAGTTTGGAGTTTGCGAGGGACGGATAGGTGATGGCGCTTTTTGTCGTATCATGCAGCGAATCCAAAGGGACGGAGAGAACCGCAAGATTTGTGTACGAATCGATCGCTTTGATCGTTGCGGGGCACTCTTGCGTATTTAAAAACGAAACTATTATTTCGTTGGAATTTGACAGGGCGCCGGCGTCGCAAAGAATGAAAAGGTCGGTCTGATTGTCTTCGATTATGAGACCTTTTGTTTTTGTTATGTTTTCGTAAGGGGAATTAAGCCAGGATGTTTTGTCCGAAACGACGGTAACGGTTACCATCGATTTGGATGCTTCCGTGGCAAGAGTATTCATTTTATTGTAGATGCCCTGATAATCGTCGATGTCGGGCTCGTACGAAGCAATGACTTCCTCGATGATTTCGGTATTGTCCGGATGCTCCGCGATAATTTCGGGTTCGACGATATCTTCGATCATCATGTCTTCGGGAAGAATTTCATCCGTCGTTTCCTGAAGCTTGAGCTCGATTTTCTTCGTTTCCTGTTCCTTGTTGAAACTTTTAAGGGCTCCTTTTTCAAAAAAGAAAAAAACAAAGCAGGCAACCAGTGCAAAAGTTACCGCCAGTGTGATGGTCAAAAGGGATTGCTTTAAGACTTTACGCTTGTTTATCGGGCGTTCGTTAATCTTTTCCCTTAAAAAATTATAATCGTTGTTTTCGTAAGAGTTGTGCTGTTCGTTCATTTTATTCACTTCTTTCGAAAAATCTTCGGACCCGTTAAAGATAATAATATCACTCGAAGAGACATGCTTCAACTTTAATAAAAAAAAGAAACATTAAATAATATCGGAAAATAGCCGAAATATATCTTGTCGGAAGAGACATTTGATTTGCAGGGGTCAAACGGACCCGGGAAAATGTCCGGATGAAAAGGAGATGCCGATGATTCATTTATACACACAAAACACGAGCGAGGGCCAGAACGTTACCGCACCTTTTTCAAAAATCGACAATGATTCAAGAATTATAAAATCCTCCGAAACGGCCGCAATGGTCACATCCGGAAGCAATTATCTTTCTTTATATTCCAATCAGAGCGATATATTGGGGGCCGCCGAAAACGGGGACCTTAAATTTGATGTCAGAAACAATCTCGATTATCTGACCGTTATGTCCAATACCATGAGCAGGGAAGACTTCAACAGGATGATGGACGAAGGAGCCAAACCCGGCGATACGGACGGCGTCGAAAGCATCACCACGCTTGACAAAATCAAAGCTAAAATGGCCGAGAGCGGGATGATGGTTCGCGGATACAACGACGATTTGTCTTTGGAAGTCATTGAGGAAATCACGGGCAGCAGAGGCGCAGCCGAAGCTCTTAAAAAAGAATTCGGCGAGAGGGATTTATCTTTAAACGAAGACAATATAGAAAACATTTCCGAGGTATACAAAAAAGCGTCCGAAATCACGGAAATTACCGACGGAATGTGCGATTACATATTAAGAAACGCAGTCGAGCCCACTGTCGAAAATCTGTACAGGGTCAGATTCTGCGCTGCCGAAGTTCCTTTTAAGGAAGGCGGGTATTTTGCGGACGAATACGGACATATCGTAAAAGACGCCGAGGGCGATTTCGGCAATTCCAAATATTTCGAAGAAAAGATTCACGATATAGCAAAGAAAATCGATATCGAAGATCCCGACGAAGAAGCGGAACTTTTAAAAGAAGGAAACTGGCTTGTCAAATCCAGAATTCTTTGCAACGAAAGAAATCTTTCGATTCTTCACGAATTAAGAAAGGTAAGTCTTCCCTTATCGGATGAAAAAAAGGCTGCGGCCGTTGCGAATGCCCTCGAAAGAGGAGTCGGAGCAAGCGAAGCCGAATTAACCCAAACGGACAATCTTTTGAAAAGAGCGGTAAGCGCAAAGGAAGTAATCGACAACGCAACGGATTCCGATCTGCAGACATTGATTAACGAAGGAAAGGTTTTAAACATTCGGAATCTGTCCGAAGTTCAGGGCTCGAATGTAAGAACATTAAACGAAGGCATCGAAGATCCCGCGTTAATCACAAGCAAGAGAATACTGGCAGAGACGAGACTGAGAATGAGTGTCGAAGCCAATTACATGATGATAAAAAGAGGCTTTTCCATAGAGATTACGGCTCTTGAAGAAACGGTCAACGTTTTAAAGGCACTGGAAGATAAGGTTAACCGCGAGTTCTTCGGAAACGACCCGGTAAAAGCGGAAAACTCTGCGAAACTCTGGAACGAAAGCAAACAGGTAATCGCGGAAATGCCGTATCTGCCGGCCCGTGCAATCGCGGACGTATCAAAGAATTCGGATATTTTCTCGCTTCGTCTTACATACGAAATCGGCGTGGGATTAAAGGAGCAGTTCGACAAAGCCCAGAAAACTTACGAAGCCGTGGGAACCGAAGTAAGAAGCGATTTGGGAGACGATATCAAAAAAGCGTTCTCGAATATCGACGACATCCTTAAAGAACAGGGAGTCGAAATAAACGAAAACAACCGCAAAGCGGTAAGAATACTCGGATACGGCGAGATCGAAATAACCAAAGAAAACATAATCGATATTTCCGAAAAAGAAAGCATGTTAAACAGAATCATCAACAAGATGAATCCTTCAAACACGCTTAATCTGATAAGGGAAGGAATAAATCCTCTCGAAATCGGAATGGAAGAACTCGAAGCCAGACTCGATGATTTAAGCAGGGATTCTCTTGCATCGGTCGACAGCTACGCTTCTTTTATCTGCAAACTGGACAGAGCGGGAGAAATAAGCGAAGAGGAAAGAGAATCGTTTATCGGAATATACAGACTGCTTGACAAAATCGACAAAAGCGACGGAAAAGCGGTAGGAGAGCTCGTCAGAGCCGAAGCCGAAATCAGCTTCAAAAATCTTTTGACCGCGCTTCGAACCGGAAAGAGCAGGGGACTGAATGTGAGTCTCGACGAATCCGTCGGCGAGGCGGTAAGGGCGGCCGGATACGAATTTGACATAAGCGAACAGATTGCATCGGCGTTTAATTCCGTTATTGCTTCCGAAGAAGGGGAAGCGGAATACCGTCAAAGAGAATTCGAAGCATATAAGGAAAACCTCGTAAAAGACGAAAAAAACGCCGCAAACGAACTGGAGTTTTTAAACGAAAAAGTTACTCCCGAAAATCTCAGGGCAATGGGCGAAATCCTTGCAAACGAAAAGGATTACAATCCCTGGAAGAAGATGGAGGAACTTGCGGATAAACTCGAGGACAACGAATTCAAAGCGGTCATGGACTCCGTGGCGGATTCCTTCGAAGATGAGGAAAAAGTAAAAGAAGCTTACGAAAACGTCATAAAGGAAGCCTCGGATGCGATAGGAAGAATCGCGGAGAGCGGCATCGCGGATTATTTCGATATCAAAGCGATGAAACAGACCTTCAGACAGATCGGACTCGTCAGCAAAATGACAAGGGAAGAAAATTACGAAGTTCCTCTCAATCTCGAAGACGAAACGGTAAACATTCGTGTTAAAATATTGAGGAAGGCCGAAAAAGAAGGAAAGGTATTCACTTCTTTCGAAACCGAAGAATTCGGACGGATCCTTGCGCAGTTCACGGTAAGCGACGGAGTTTTGTCGGCGCTTGTCGCGGGAGAAAACGGAATCGGGCTCGAGAAACTGAAAGAGAAGAGCGATTTTGAAGAAAGCTTCAAAAATGCGGGCTTCGAAGAGGTTACGTTTAATTACATTCAGACCGATATAATAAACGTAGACTATTTCAGACAGCATTTCGATAAAGCCGGAAGTGACGAAACAACCACAAGACAGCTTTACAATATAGCGAAAACATTTATTCAGACAGTAAAAAAGGCAGGTAGCAATTTATGAGAGTAGGAACAAACATTTCCGCGATGACGGCAAACAATGTATTAAAGAAAACTGATAACGCATTAACGAAATCCATGGAAAGATTGTCTTCCGGACTTAAAGTCAATCATGCAAAAGACAATCCCGCCGGCGTAGCAATAGCAAAGAGAATGAATTCGCAGATCAACGGATTGTCTATCGCGGGAGATAACGCGGCAGACGCGATTTCCGTTATCGAAACCGCAGACGGAGCGCTCGGGGAAATCCATGCAATTCTTCAGAGAATGAACGAACTTGCAATGCAGGCTTCGACGGGAACGCTTTCCGACAGCGACAGAGATACGCTCGACAGCGAAATCAAACAGTTAAAAGAAGAGATTTCCAGAATCTCCAAAACAACGGATTTTAACGGCAAACACCTTCTTGACGGTTCATTTGATTTAAAAGGATATACTTCCGATTCAAACGTAAAAGTAGCTTATTATTCGGATGAAACACCGATCGGAAAATATGTTATAAACAGCATTACGACTTCAACAGACGCAAACGGCAACATAGTTATCGATCCCGTCGATGTGGATTTCGATCAGGCAGGCGGATTCGATTCGACGGCAATTGTGTCAAAGATTGTCGGAGACATGGTAACGATTTCCGCAACGGGCGGATTCGAAGTAACGTTACAGGTTAAGGGCGACGTATCAAATCTTACAATCGATTTGACCGGTATCGGCGCAATGCGTATGCAGATCGGCGCCAACGAAGGTCAGGCCCTTGCAATAAGAATTCCCGAAACTTCTTTGAGAATGATGGGAATCGAAGACCTTACGGTCGGAACGCAGGATGCTGCTCAGGATGCTTTAAAGAGCATCAACGAAGCCATTAATTTCATTTCATCCGTAAGAGCACGCCTCGGCGCATACCAGAACAGACTCGAAAGCGCATCCGAGAGTCTGGATGTTTCCGAAGAAAACATGACCTCGAGCTATTCGAGAATCATGGATGTAGACATGGCAAGCGAAATGACTCAGTACACAACACAGCAGGTACTCATTCAGGCGGGCACAAATATGCTTGCGCAGGCTAACGAAAGACCTCAGCAGGTATTGCAGCTCCTTCAGTAAATCTTAAATGAAAGGCGGCAGTTATGACTAACGAAAAGAAACAGGCTTTTACATTACGAATAACATCGGCCAACAGTACGGAACTCATCGAGATCCTTTATGAAATGCTTCTCGAATATGTCGAGGACGCAAAAGTTGCCATCGAAAAAAACGATATTATGGAGATTCACGATTCCATAAGAAAAGCGAGAGGCTGTCTCAAAGAACTTATGGAATCGATAGATTTCGCATATGATATCGCGGGTTATTTTATGAGTCTTTACGCATATGTAAACAAAGAGCTTTTGCTCGCGGAAATAAGAAAAGATGTAACTGTTTTCGATAATGTCAAAGTTGTCATCGAACCCCTGAGGGATGCCTACACACAACTTTCCCAATTGGACAAATCGGAACCGGTAATGCAGAATACGCAAAAAATTACCGCGGGACTGACTTATTCCAGGGGAAATATAAACGAATCGATAGAAGAACAAAACAACAGAGGATTCTACGTATAGCGGAATCCTTTTTTATTTTTCACAAGCACGATTGACCGCGGTTTGACGAAATTATATAATTTTTTCGGAAGAGATAAATCCTTGCTTAGAATACGGGGTTACAAAAAGAATGGCTGAAATGACATACGCAATTGACAACGAAAAAGAAATGATTCTTTCGGATGCGACAGAACGGTTTAACAATGCCGTGTCGATTTTTGAATTCGAAGATTTAAAAGAAGAATTCGAGGAACTCGGGGATTATAAAAACGCATCGGAATATGCGGTAAAATGTGCCGGCAAAATCTCGGAAATACAAAACGAAAAAAAAGAACTGGATTATCGTTATGCAATTAAACGCCTCCACAAAGCAAACATTGAAGGAAACATCGAAGAAATAAAAGAACTCAAAGAGGTCTTTGAACGCTGTTTCGCAAGTTATTCCGATGCGGGATATTATCGCGATTTATGCGACAAATACATGGAAGAAATCAAAGCGATAAAAGAAATTCGCGCGTTAAATGAAAGTTATGTCTTAAAAGAACATACGGAAATGCAAAACCGCCCGGCTATGAACAAAAAAGCCGCGAATATATCATACGAAAAAGATTTAAGAGACAGCAATGATGTTGCAAAATGGTTTACTCTTTTAATTGTGTTGGTATTCAGATTACCGGCGCTTCTTTTAGATATATTTTTAGTCCCTATTTTTCTGTCTGAAACGGAAGAGGTTCCGCTTGCTGTCACGGCGGTATTCATAATAGGAATAATAATCAATATTGTCAAAATGGGATATTGCATTATCACACTGTTCCCGTTTTGGTTTGATTTCGAGAAAAAAATCCCTTTGTTCCGGATAATCAGGGAAATCAGAAATATTTTCGTTCAGGTATTCTTAAGAGTCGGCGTACAGTTATTAATAACCGCAGTTTTTTATTTCTTTGCATCCGTTATTATAATTCTTGCCTTAATTTAAATGCATTGCCGCTTCGGTTTTGGGCATATTCTACAAAAAATATTATTTTTTTAAAAATTTTCTTTACAAATTTCACAAAGTGAAATATAATCAAACTCACCCGATGAGGACCACATCGGTTTTCTGATTACGGGAAACATCTCCCGTTTGTATCCAAACAAATAATTTAATAAATTCGGAAGTAAAGGAAGTGAGATTTATAATTTTGCTTATTCTTGTTTTATCCGGAGCAGTTGCAATGGATTTTCTTACCGATAAAATTCCGAATCGGTATATTCTTTTATCGTCTTTTGCCGTTCTGGCTTTCAGAATTATCGATTCGAAGAGTTTTGATTTTTTCGGTATCGTTTTCTCGGTTTTTTTCCCCGTTTTGATTTTGTTTCCGCTTTTTGTATTCGGGTTTTTCGGCGGTGCGGATTTGAAGCTCATAGGAATGCTCGGCATATGTTTTCCCTTTAAGGATGTAATGTGCATTTTTGTCCTTTCGCTTTTTGCGGGTCTTTTTATCGGGCTCGCAAAGGCTTTGGTAACCAGATCCTTTTTTCAAAGATTCAAAACGCTTTTTCTTTTTTCAAAAAATGTATTTTACAAAGCTTTAACGAAGAACGAAGAGGTTTTTGAGAGCTCGTATATCGGGAGCATAGACCCGGAAATGCTGAAAAAAGGGAGCATTCATTTCTCGTTGCCGATTCTGATTGCGGTTGTTTTAAAAATATGTATTGGAGGGTAAATGAAAAGAAAAATACTGGCGTTGTTTGATTCTGACATTAATTACATGGAAAAACTTTACCGGTATCTTAACGACAGCGGAAAGATCGGTTTTATGCTCTGCGCTTTTACGAACGAAGACAAACTTTCGGAGTTTCTGAGAAAAGAAAAGATAGATTATCTCTTGGCTTCGGAGGACAAAAACGTAGAAGGATTCGCTGTGGGCAAAATCATTTACATTTACGCTGATGCGCAAAAAGACGGCATATCAAGGTACAGTCCCGCGGATGAGGTGGTCGAGAGGCTGATCGAAATCATAGGAATCGACGAAATAACGGGAGTGGGTCTTTTGAATGCGAGGACAAAACTCATCGGGGTGTATTCACCCGTCGGAAGAATCGGAAAGACCTCGTTTTGCACGGTTTTCGGACAGATGCTGGCGAAGACGAAGAAAGTATTGTATCTGAATTTCGAGAGCTTTTCCGGAATGCCGTTTAGCGGGAGCTCGGAAAAAAAGGGAGATCTGGCGGATGTTTTGTATTATTTCAAAAACATAAGGCAGGAATTCAAATCGAAATTCGGAAACTGCATTATTAATTTCAACGGTCTTGACATGATAAAAAGCGCCTATTATTTCCCGGATATTTCGTATGTAACTCCCGAAATCTGGGAAGAATTTCTAAACGAACTGACAATGATGAACGAATACGACTATATCATTATGGATTTGTCGGACTATCTTCAGGGCTTGTTTGATTCTTTTCTTTCACGTTGTTTTATCGTCTATACATTAACCGCGAACGATACACGCGCACAAAACAAAGTATTCCATTACGAACGGATTTTAAACGAATACCGTCACGATGACATTCTTCAGAAAACAAGGAAGTTTGCCATGCCGGTAATCAGAAATCTTCCGAACGAAACCGACAGACTTTTGTATACGGAACTCGCGGATTTTGTAAGAAAGGCAACGGAAGCGGATTTCGATTTGTAGGAGGCAAAAATGATTGACGAAAAAGAGAGCGAAAGATTAACCGCCCTCGTCAGACGGGAACTGGATTTGTCGGAAGAATCGGGCGAGGAAGAAGTCAGAAGTCTGATAGCGCAGATTGTATATCGCGAAACGATCGAAGGGAATTATTCGTTCAAAGAAAGAGACGCGCTCGTTAAAAATGTTTTCGATTCGGTAAGAAAACTCGATGTTTTGCAGGAGTTGATCGAGGACGAGGAAATATCGGAAATAATGGTTAACGGATACAATCGGATATTCATCGAAAAAAAGGGAAACATTTTCGAATGGAACAAAAAATTCGCCACGAAGGAAAAACTCGAAGACGTGATTCAGCAGATTGTTTCTTCCTGCAACAGGGTGGTAAACGAGAGCGAGCCGATAGCGGACGCAAGACTTGCAAACGGGGAGAGAGTAAACATCGTTCTTGCCCCGCCCTCGGTAACGGGACCGATTATAACCATACGACGCTTCCCGAAGGAAGTTTTTACGATGGATAAACTTGTCGAAAATAAAAGCATTTCAAGGGAGGCGGCGGAGTTTTTAAAAACGGTTGTGAGAGCGGGGTACAACTGCTTCGTATCGGGCGGAACATCAAGCGGCAAAACGACTCTTTTGAATGTTTTGTCGGAATTTATTCCCCCGAACGAGCGCGTGATAACCATCGAGGATTCCGCGGAACTTCAGATTAAATCCGTTGAAAATCTGGTAAGGCTCGAGACGAGAAATGCCAACTCGTCCGGCTGCGAAGCAATAACTATCAAGGATCTTATAAAGACAGCACTTCGAATGAGACCGGACAGAATAATCGTCGGAGAGGTCAGGGGCGCGGAAGTTGCGGATATGCTCCAGGCAATGAATACCGGTCACAACAGCATGTCTACGGGGCATGCCAACAGTTCGTCGGATATGATAACAAGGCTTGAAGCCATGTATCTTCAAAATGCCGAGATACCGCTTGAATCCGTAAGACGGCAGATTGCGTCGGGCATCGACATAATGATTCATCTCGAAAGATCCAAAAACGGATTAAGGCGCGTGACGGAAATAAACGAGGTTATTTCAAAGGAAAACCAAAGCATTGTTTTAAAGAAACTGTTCGATACAAAAATATCCGACGGCGAATTTGTTTTGCGAAAAGTCGGAGAATTGGAAAACAGATACAAATTGGATAAATAAAATGAGTTACGACAAATACAGATTAAACATAAAAGAAATAACAGCGGGCGCGTTTATTTGGATTATGCTCACGGGAATTTTGGCATATTTCTTTTACCGTTCGTTTGTCGCATGGGTTTTGCTCTGGCTGTTTTTCCCGCTTTTTCTCAAATACGAGAAAAAGCGTCTTTCGGAAAAAAGAAGATGGAAACTGACGCTTGAATTCAAGGAAATGATAAGGATTCTCTCGGTCAATCTTCAGGCGGGAAATTCCGCGGAAACATCCTTTGTCGGAGCATACAGGGACATGAAAAAAATGTACGGCAAATCCGACATGACAAGGGAATGCGAAGCCATAGTGCGCGGACTCGAAAACAATATCGTGATAGAAAACCTTGTTTCGGAATTTGCAAAAAGAAGCTGCGTCGATGAGATTAAAGAATTCGCCGAAGTATTTGCGATAGCCAAAAGAAGCGGCGGAAACATAAGGGAAATCATTGCGGATACGACCGAAGTGATAGACATGAAAATCGACATGAAAAGAGAATTTAAAACACTGATTTCGTCAAAACGTTTTGAGCACAGAATCATGTGCGTAATTCCTTTTGCGATTATCGGATATATAGGATTAACAAGTCCGGGTTATTTTGACATGTTTTATCACAACCCGAGGGGAGTTTTGATAATGAGCGTCTGCCTGGCGGTTTATATCGGAGCGTTTTTATGGGGAGAAAAAATATCAAATATAAAAATATGATTTCAAAAAACATCAAAGCCGCGGCATTGGTTTTTGCCGCAGGAATGATACTGACACTCTCGGTTTCGTTTAAAACCGGCAAAACGAAGGAAATCGGCAATTCGATTGAGAGGGCGGAGGATGGGAAGAGCGAGAATTACAAGCTTGAGGCGAAGAGTGTTTACGGTGATGAAATCATTGAAATAGACATACTCCCGAGAATGTATTCGGGCAGCGAAATCGAAGAATTAAAACGAGGGTTTTCAAAGATGCTGAAAGCTGAAATCATCGGCGAAAACGATTCTTTCGAAGAGATAAAAAGCAATCTGAATTTAAGGGAGAGCATTGAGGGATATCCTTTTGAAATCGAATACAAAATAAGACCGAGGGGTTATATCGGACCGTCGGGAGAAATCCTCGAAACCGTCGGGGAAGACACCGAAATCGAGATCGAAGTCACATATTATACCGAAGGTTTCGAAGAAAAGGAAATCATAGAAGGATGCCTTGTCGCAGGGGATTTAAGCGAGAAGGAAAAGTTTTTCGGAAATTTGAATAAATACATGCAAAACGAAAACGAGAACGAAAGAACGAACAAAAACTTTTATCTTCCCGAAGATTTCGAAGGGGTTGAAATCAAATGGAGCGAAAAGAAGAAAAACAGCGTTCCCGCCATGGCGATAATGACGGTTCTCATATCTGTTTTCGTTCTGATAAAAGACAGGTTCACCGAGGGCGAAAACGAGAAAAAAAGAAGGGAAGCAATCATTGACGAATACCCTGATTTTGCAATCAAATACGCGCTTTTAAACGAAGCCGGCCTTACGCACCGCCAGGTCATAGAAAGGTTGGGTGCGAATTACAAAAAGGGGGACAATCCTCTTTACGGGGAACTTCATAAGGTTTGCATGGAAATAAGGGGCGGCGTGTCGCTTCCCGAAGCTCTCGAAAAAATGGCCGAAAACTGCGGTGTCAGAGAGATTAATTTCTTTGTCGGCCGTATTGTGAGAAATCTGAAGAAGGGCGGAAGGGATATTGCGGCCGAAATAAGAAATGCCGCAGAGGAGAGCAGCAGCGAGAAGAGAGAAAAAATTCGAAGAAAGGCCGAAACTGCCGGAACAAGACTTTTATTACCGATGGTTTTTCTTTTGATCATAGTTTTTGTACTGATAATGATTCCGGCATTCGACAGTTTTTCGTTTTAAAAACGGGGAAAGGAGGGTATTAAATGAAAACTGCAATTAATCTTTTGAAGCGCTTTGCTTCGGATGAAACGGGACTCAGTACCGTTGAAATCATACTTATTCTGGTTGTTTTGGTTACGTTGGTTATTATTTTCAGGGAAGAGATGATTGATATTGTTGAAGAAGTATTTAAAACGATTACGGGCAAAATTAAAAAAATCACATAAAAGAGGAGAAATATCAATATATCTCAGCCTTGTGTTTGCGTTAATTTTATCTTTGCTGTTAACGGCAATTACGGGAGCAAGGGGAGCCGCTCTTCAGGTGGCTTTCGAATGTGCCGCGGAAAGCGCACTCCTCTCGGCTTTCGGAGAATACAACAGGGAACTTTTGGACAGGTATGACGTGTTTTTTATCGACCTTTCGTATCTGTCCAACAGTCCCGATCCAAAGAACCTTGAGGCAAGATTAAACGAATATTTCGACGATAATTTCCACCCAGAAAAAGACACTTCGTTTTTGTTCTGTTCGGACCCCATGGATGTTAAGGATACAAATGTTTCTTTGTGCGAATACGAACTTGCAACCGACAGATTCGGGAAGCCTTTCTGCGATGAAGTTGTAGAATACATGTCCAATCTCACGGGTTTAAAGGATTTGGAAGAAATGAGCAATCTGATAACGGTTTGGGACAGTTACGATCTTGATACGGAAAGGTTTTCGGATGAAAGGGACAAAGTACTTTCGCAAATAAGCCCGACCGAAAAAGACAATTGGGAACAGACGGTTATAAAGAATAAAATCCGGGGTCTGGTTTATACGGATGAGATGGTGTTCCTTATGATGGGAAAAGATTATCTCGATCTTTCGAAAAAACAGATTGATACGGCGGAGACATTGATGTTTCGTTCGAAAGAACACGGCGTAAATAATTTTACGGAATTTGATTTTAATCCGACGGAGAATATTCTTTTTTGCGAATACGTAATGAGCAAGATGGGCAATTACCGCAATCAAAAAGAAGAATCGAGACTTAAATGCGAAACCGAATATATCATTTTCGGAAGCAATTGCGATCTTATGAATATGAATTTTAGCGCTAAGGCGCTATGGGCGGTAAGGACGCTTGCGAACGATATTACGATTAATGCTTCACAGGATAAGATCGAAAAAGTCAAAGTCGTATCGGAAGCCCTTTCGGCTCTTTTGGAAATACCGGAACCCGTTATAACGCAAATCATCGTCTTTTTATGGGCGGAGCTTGAAGGGTTAACGGATGTCAGGGATTTGATAAAAGGAAAGAGGGTTCCTCTCATAAAAACTTCGGATCAGATGAATTTAAGTCTCGAAGGGCTGATGGCTTACATCGAAGAAGAGGCGGAATCTCTGGCGGGCGAAGACGAAAATTCGGACAGCGGGGAAACTATAGAGGGCATTACGCTTTGTTATACGGATTATATGCGAATTTTTCTGTACATGCTTCCTTCGCCGATTAAGACTTACAGGACGATGGATGTGATCGAATTCAATTTGAGGGATTCGGGAACGGGAAACGAATATTTCAGGTTCGATGTCTGCGCGAGCAAAATCAAAGCGGTGTTTACCGTCGAAACGGGATTTGATTTCAGATATGTTACGGAAAAAAAATATTCATTTTTTTGATTTTTAAGGGGCGGATATGAGAAGAATCAAAGGAAGTCTGACAATCGAAACGGCCCTCGTGCTGCCTTTGTTTTTAAGCCTTACGATAAGTCTTGTTTCGATTCTCGAAATGATGAATCTTTACGCAAGGGTTGAATACGCATTGCACGAAACGGCAAAGGAAGCGGCAGTTTGGGCCTATCCGCTGTCATATGCAAAAGAATTCGCGGGAGAGGATTTTTCGGAAGAATTGCAGCTTCCGGATGAAAGCATATTGAACCCTCTGCTTTCCGAAACAGTAATAAGAACTCTTTTTACGCAAAAATTCGGATTGAAAAATTTAAACGATTCCCTGATAAAAAACGGTGAAGCGGGAATATTTTTCTTTCGTTCCGACGTGATAAACGATAAGGGAGATATCGACTTAATCGTGACTTATAAAGTCGCTCCGTTTTTTAATCTGTTCAGAGTCGGGGAAATGACCTTTTCGAACAGGGTCAAAATGCATTCCTGGATCGGTTTCGTAAATGACGAAAACTGCGATGAAGAATACGTTTATATTACCGAAAACGGAAGCGTATATCATACGCACAGGGATTGCACGTATCTGCATCTTAGCATAGAAACGGTTTCAAAATCCGAACTTGCATCGTGTCGAAATCTTGACGGCAAAAAATACAAAGCATGCAAAAAATGCGATAGGAGCGCGGAGGCGGAATCCTGCGAATACGTATACATCACGGACTACGGCGAAGCGTATCATACGAGCATTTCGTGCAGCGGATTAAAAAGAACGATTTATAAAATCAAATTAAGCGAGGTCGGCGGAAGAACAAAATGCGAACGTTGCGCGTCATACAAAAGAGGGGAGATAAAGAAGGAAAACGATGAAGAGTCCGGACTGGATAATTAGAATGATAATTGTTTTTGCGTTGCTTTTATTCGAGGCGGTTTCCGATGCGCGGAAAATGAAAATAAACATCGTGCCGCCGGTTGTAACGGCCGCCCTGTCCCTGCCTTTTATCATCATTGCGAAAGAGCCCGCATGGCCGAGCGCTTTAATCGGACTCGGGGAGGGAGCGATTCTTGTTTTCGCTTCTTTTGCGACAGATGGTCAGATAGGTATCGGAGACGGAATAATATTAGGTGCGACGGGGCTTATGCTCGGATGGAAAAACAATCTTTTGATGTTCTTTTTTGCATGTATTTTCAGTGCCGTTTTTGCGGCATTTAAGATGGTGATAAAAAAGGCCGACAGGAAAAGCAGAATTCCCTTTGTTCCGTTTATTCTCTCGGGATTTTTGTTCGGTATTTTTTTGATGCGATAAACGAAGGAGTGTTTTATGGGGAATAAATACAAAGACGGAAATTTTACGATCGAATGCGCTTTCATAATGCCGATAATATTCGCGGTCATCCTCTCCGTAATCTGGCTCATCATATTTCTTTACGACAAAAACGTTATGTACAGAGCGCTCGTTCACGGCGTATCGGAAGCGGATTATAAAAATTTTACGAGCAACGGCAAACTGGCGGACGAGATAGAAGAGAGGGTGTACGAAGATATAAAAGGACAGCTTTTGGGACTTGAAAATCCTGTTGCAAAATGCAAGGTTTCAAAGAGTGAAGTTACTGCCGAAATTACGGCATCGCTCGCGGTGGGGGACGGCCTTTTGGGCCTCGGGGATATTAAAGATATAAGCGTTACCGTAAGCAAGAAAAGAACGGATCCCGCGGGTATCATATCGGATGTAAGGAGGGTGAAAGCCCTAATGGATATGGCGGAAAAAATCGGCGGGAGCGAAAACGAAAAAAAGAAAGCGGAGGAAGAATGAGAGCTGAATACAAAAGGGATTTAAACAGAAAATATCTGGTAATGACGGATTATTCCGACGGGTATCAGACGGAGATGCTTATAAGAAACCCCTCGAAGGGTTTTGCAACGATAAAAAAAGAAGAGTGGGACAACGAAACCAGGCTTTTTTACGATATAACGGGCAAACAGTCCCTCGAAAAAGGGTTTATGAAGAGGAAAATAACATATGAGGATTTATCCGATCTTTTATATTCGATAAGCACGCAGGTAAAGGAATGCAGAAGGCTTTTTTTGGATGTTTCGGGGCTCGTCCTCTCGCCCGAATTTATTTACAGGGATTTGGGAAACGAAAGGTATTGCTGGATTTTTTATCCGGGCGAAAACGACCCGGGGCAGATTCTTGAATTGGCGGAATATCTTTTGGAACATATCGACAACGACAATCAGGCGGTGGTCAAAACCGCTTACGAACTCTACAGAAGAGCAAGGGACGGGAGCATCGATGCCGAAAATCTCTATGAAATCCTAAAAGGAGACGATACCTGCAAAGAGGAGGGCGAAGAAATCTTTGCGGAGACTTTTCAAAATCCCGAAAACGACAGTGCGAGCGATTTTGGCGAGATCTCAAAGAAAAACAAAATCGAAAAGACAATCGATAAAATATTTGCTCTCATGAAAAAACAGGGAGAGGGAAAAGATTTCGAAACCGAAAAAGAAAACGATTTCGAAAGTCCGCTTCCGCTCTTTTCGGGGGATTCGGGCAACGGAAACGAAACGGTTTTTTTGAATCTTCCGGAGGATAACACGAGGAAACTCGTAAGCAGGGATGCGGGAATTCCGGATGCCGTGCTTTTGGCGTTCCCCTGCGTCTTGGGCTCCAAGAGAGAATCCGTGGATATTCTTATCGAAGACAAAAGCGTTTCGAGAATGCATGCCCAAATCGACGAAGCGGGCGGGAAACTTTACATTTACGATTTAAACAGCAGAAACGGCACTTTTATAAACGGAATAAGGGTTGTTTCGGAGGAAAAGGAAATAAAGGAGGGCGACGAAATAAGAATCGGGAATCTCAGGTTTGTGCTGGCATAGGCTGTTTTCATTTCTTTTAGGCTTTGTTACAATGCGCTTTGCCAAAACACCTTTGGACGAGGGAAATATGCTTGAATATAAAAAAGCACGATATTATAATTGATTTGGAAAACATTTCCAAAGAAGAAAACTTCGTAAAAGGGAAAAGTATAGGTGCAGTAAGGGTGAAGATTAATATTTATTACGGCGGAAGGGGTCTTATAGGGGATCCGACGCAATATGTCATAAAGAAAATGTGCGAAGTTTTGGAAGAATTAAACGTAACGGTCGAAAGATTCGATTTGTACGAAATCAAAAACGCGATTACGACTCTTCCGAAAACTTTGAAAGATGCCGACGGAGTCATTCTCGCCGCAACGGTCGAATGGTACGGAATCGGCGGATATATGCAGCAGTTCCTCGATGCCTGCTGGCTTTACGGCGACAAAGAAGTTATTTCAAAGATTTATATGTGTCCCGTCTGCATGTCGACGACATACGGAGAGCGCGAAGGCAAAATGAACATGACGACCGCATGGGAAATCCTCGGAGGAAAGCCCATAAGCGGCATTTGCGGATACATTCCCGACATCGCGTCGCTTGAATACAAGGAAGAATACGACAGAATCATCGAGAAAAAAGCCGAAAACATGTACAGAAGCATCTCTCAGAAACTTGCTTCGTTCCCTTCAAGCAACCAGGCGGTTAAGCAGAAAGTTTCGGTAACCCAGAACGTCGATCTCACTCCTCAGGAAACCGAGCAGCTTTCGATGTATGCGGCAGACGAAGAATATGTAGCAAGACAGAAGGAAGATATCAGGGAACTTACCGGTATATTCCACAACAAACTCGAAAATCAGGAAGTCGATGACGATAAGATGTTTGTCGACGATTTCAAAAACGCTTTTGCTCCCCAGCCCGGAGTAAATGCGATATACAGAATCAGAATCAAGAATTTCAAAAAGGATCTGATTGTAAAAATCGCGAATGCCAAACTTGAGGTTTTCTACGGTCAGAGCGAATACAGCGATGTGAAACTTGAGATGACTTCCGATATTCTCGAGCAGATTGTCGCAGGCGAAAACACGTTCCAGAGAATGTTTATGAACGGAAAAATGACTTCCAAGGGAGACTTCAATCTGCTCAGAGCCCTTGACAATCTGTTTCCGTTTTCCGAATAAAAATAAATTAACGGAATACAAAGGAGATAGAAATGAAAGACGATTGTATTTTCTGCAAACTTGCAAACGGAATAATTCCCACCAATTCAATATATGAGGATGAGGATTTTAACGTCATTCTCGACGTTGGTCCCGCAACAAAGGGCCACGCGCTCATTCTTCCCAAGGAGCATTACGCAAACATTTACGAATTGCCCGAAGACAAAGCAGCCAAAGTAATGATTCTTGCAAAGAAACTTGCGACAAAGATGACCGAGAGACTCGGCGCCGACGGATTCAATCTTGTTCAGAACAACAACGAATGTGCGGGACAGACGGTGTTCCATTTCCATTTTCATCTGATTCCGAGATACGAGAACGACGGACAGAATATGCTTTGGAAACCCACTTCGCCCTCGGCCGAAGAACTTGCAGAAGTTAAGGAAATCCTCACCAAGTAATTATTTTGGAGGTCCGGTATGGCGGATAACAAAGAGAAAGAAGTGCTCAATCTTTCCGATGAGGAAAGAATCAACGCTCTTCGTAAAAAATACCTTAAAGCGGATATAACGTGGAAACTGGTTTCCACCGTTGTTTTTGTACTCGCCGGCGTATATGTCGTTTTGGTTTTCAAGAAAGTAATCAATTTCGATTTTCTTGTAAATTCGCTGATTGTTCTTTTCCTTTTGTCGGCGATTTTCCTTTGCGTTTACCTTCTTCCGCACTTCCTTAAGATGAATTCCAAACAAAAGGAATACAGTTCGAAATACAAGGAAGCGTTTTTAAAACCCACGCTCGAGGAAGCTTTTTCAAAGGGGGAATACAGCGATTACGAGAAGATTTCGACAAGGGATCTGACACGCAATTCCATGCTCAAGAAAGCAAAGAGCGCCGTTGCAAACGACTGTATCAGGGGAACGCACAAAAAGATTCCCTTCCTTCGTTACGATCTGGCTCTCCGTTACGGCAAGAAAAAAGCCGGCTCCGACTGCGTAATGATTGTTGCGCAGGTTGATACTCGTCTTAAATCCGAGGTTCAGATAATCGGAAACGATTTCAAAATCGGCGGAATGGATTACGAGCAGCCCGAAACATATTGCAAGATATTAAGCTCAAACGAGAAATTCGATTCCAAATTTGCGGTTTATGCCAAGGAACAGGACGACGGACAGAAATTCCTGAAAGATTCGCTCACATCGAGAATATTGAAATTTAAGGCCGGCGGTCCGGTTGCTTTGTTCTTCGACAAGGACGAAGTGAGCATCATCATCAGACGAAGCAAGGATGCCATGGAAGCGCCCGTTTACAGGAAAATCAAAAAGGCAACGGCCGAAAAGGAAGCCAACGAAGAAGTTAAGATAATCAAAGAATGGATAGAAATTCTTGAAGACTGTATGTAAAAATAAAAACACGATTTTTCAATCGTGTTTTTTTATTACGGACGGTTTATAACCGCATCCTCTATCAAAGCAATTATTTTGTCAATCGCGTTTATCTGGCTGCTTTCGCTCATTGCTTTTACATATTGTTCTTTGTTCTCGTCAAGTTCCTTTACCTTGTTTACAAGGGAAATCTCATCAAGATCTTCTTCCTGAAGAACCAGCGAATAACCCTGAACTTCAAAAGAATTCGCATTTAAAATCTGGTCTCCGCGGCTCGCCGCTTTTGAGAGCGGGATTAAGAGATTCGGCTTTCTTAACGAAAGCAGTTCGCAGATTGCGTTTGCCCCGGCACGTGAAATAACCAGGTCGCTCATGGCCATTACGTCTTTTAATTCGCTCTTTAAATATTCAAACTGCTTGTATCCTTCGGTTGTAAGGAGCAGATTGTCGATTCTTCCGTTTCCGCAAAGATGTACGACCTGATAATTTTTCAAAAGTTCGGGAAGGGCTTTTCTGACCGCTTTGTTAATGGCTATCGAACCGGTGCTTCCGCCGATTACCATGATTACGGGCTTTTGAGTGTTAAAACCGCACATTTCCCTGGCCGCATCGGCATTTCCGTCAAAAAGTTCCGCACGAACGGGCGAACCCGTAAGCTCCGCTTTTTCGGGAGGAAGTTTTGCAACGGTCTCGGGGAAGTTGCAGCAGACCTTTTTGGCCTTCGGAATGCAAAGCTTGTTGGCAAGTCCGGGCGTAAGGTCCGATTCGTGGATAATGCAGGGAATCTTTAGACTCGCTGCGGCTCTGACAACAGGAACGGTTACATATCCGCCCTTGGAAAATACCACGTCGGGCTTTATTTCTTTTAAATATTTTCTTGCTTCATGATATCCTTTGATAACCCTGAAAGGATCCGTAAGGTTTTTGGGATCGAGGTATCTTCTTAATTTGCCTACGGGAACTCCGTAATAAGGAATGTCAAAATCCGCGATGAGCTTCTTTTCGATTCCGTCAAGGGATCCCATATAAGTTATTTCATATCCGAGCTCTTTTAATTTGGGCAAAAGAGCAAGATTGGGTGTTACGTGACCTGCGGTTCCGCCGCCCGTAAGAACGATTTTTTTCATATCCAAACCTCGAAATTGTTTTGTTCAAAATGCTATTATAGCAAAAAGAATCAAGCATTTCCACAGGTATAAAACGATTATTTCGAAATAAACGCGTACACTTGAATAAAGGGCGTCGATAAAGTATAATCCTAATTGCTAAAAATGAATACCGAAAGAGAGACATTTTTACAGATAAACGGAGGAATAAACAATGGCAAATTGGAAAAATCTTGATACATTGGAGGCTTTCGGGGAACTTAAGACAAAGAAAAAAGTCAGTGTAAAAGAAGTCATGAGCGGCGAAAACGGTGCCGCAAGAGTAAAAAAATACAATGTTCCCATGGCAGCCGGATTAAATTACAATTATGCCGCCAAAGCAGTAGACGACGAGATTCTCGATTGTTTCGAAAAGCTCGCAAAAGAGGCGGAACTTTGCGAAAAATTCGAAGAACTTTACAACGGAGCGGTTATCAATACGGGTGAAAAGAGACTTGTTCTCCATCATCTTACACGTTCGAAACTCGGAAACGACGTTGTATGCGACGGTGTAAACAAGAGAGATTTTTATCTTAAGGAACAAAAGAAAATAGAAGAATTTGCGAATGACGTTCATGCGGGCAAAATCACAAACGAAGCAGGCGAGAAATTTACAACCGTTGTTCAGATCGGTATCGGCGGTTCGGATCTCGGCCCCCGCGCAATGTATATTGCACTTGAAAATTATGCGAAAAAGACCGGAAACTTCAATATGGAAGCAAGATTCATAAGCAATGTCGATCCCGATGATGCGGCAGGCGTTCTTGCCGGAATTGACGTGGCTCATTCGCTTTTTGTACTCGTGTCCAAATC
>JAGADU010000076.1 GCA_017613435.1 Lachnospiraceae bacterium
ATATAACCGTCAACCGAAACGGAGAAGTTCAGGTTGAATCCACATATTTTTCGGGATATACGGATGAAGAATAATCGCATTTAATCCCCTTGCGACAAAAACACCGCTGTATGATTTTTATACGGCGGTGTTTTTATTTTTCGCTGTTTTTCCTTAATTCCTGTATGAGTTTGGTTTTGGCGGTCAGTTCGTTATTAAGATTTTTGTTTATTCTCTCAATTCCTTCAAGATGCTGTTGATGGGCCGTATCGTCGGATATTTCCAAAAGATACCCCCTCTTTCTTTTTCCGTCGTAAAGATTTCCCACACGAACGGCAAAAATATATTCTCCGTTGCGGTAAATATGGGTCTTTGAAACCCGCTCTCTGGTAAAATCGTCGATCCACGAATTGAGGAGTTTTTTTAATTCTTCGTTTTCGATTTCTTTATCGGCTCTGCTTCCCGCAATATCCGGAAGGAAGCGCTTCGCAATATCCGTAGCGCTTAAAAATCTTCGTTTGGAATCAAGAGAGACATATCCGATTTTACCCTCTTTTAGAATGGAACTGCTGACCATATCGTCCACCCGGTAGAGCACTATTCGGTCCATGATTATCAAAAAACCGATTTCGTCGACCAGATCCGCCAGCGCCATCCATTCGATTTGGTTGTTGATGGCACGGCCGACAAAGAAGGCAAAGATTGAAAAAATCTGCATAAATGCGCCGATTAAAAGGTTTTTTCTGGAAATATCCGGTCTTTTGAACCATCCGTAGACAAGCGCGAAAATCGTGGCCAGGAGGTAGAGGGCGACCTGTACCAAAAAGACATTGTGAAGGGGACCGTATTCTTTTACCAAAACGGCAACCCCGTTTTCGAATTTAAGATCCACGCTCTTGTAAAAAAGAGGCAGATATCCGCTCGTCAAAACAGAGACGTACACAAAACTCGAAAAAAGAAACATTATAAATCTGACCCATTTGGGAAGATTGATTTTGCAGATGGAAAAAATAAGAATAAGACCTACGAGACCGAAATAACATCCGCCGACATAAAGAAATTTGTTTATGATAAGCGCCTCACGGATGTTTTGGGCAAGAGCCAGCCAGACATAGCAGAAATGGGACATGAACGCAAGAATAAAAACCAGTGTATAATGCACTGAATAACTGCTTCGCATTTTCCAGTAATAAATAATGCAGCACGCAAACGACAATATGCAGACGGTAATGTAATACCATAGAACCACTAAGCGTTCACCACCTTCAAATAATCGGCAAATACCTGTTTTTGAATAGGTTTTGAGAAGTAGTAACCCTGCAGGAAATCGCATTCGAGTTTTTCGAGCAGAAGCTTTTGTTCGAGGGTTTCCACGCCTTCTACAAGAATGGAATAGTTCATGTCTTTAAGCATACGTACGGTGTTTTCAAGATAAATAACCGCATTTCTCTGACCTTCTCCCTCTTCGGGATGAAGGGCTTTCCAAAGAATGCTTTTATCGATTTTTATGATTGTAAACGGCATGTCATACATGTAAGCGATATTCGAATAGCCCGTGCCGTAATCGTCCAAAGAAAAAGTGAAGCCCGAATTCGAAAGCGTTTCGATGGTATTCAGCAAAACTTTCTGATTGTCCACGGTTGCGGATTCGGTAATCTCGAGGTTAATGCAGCCCGAATCAAGCGAATATTTCTTCAAAATGCCGTCGAATGTTTCTTTCAGATTTCTGCTCATGCACTGAATTACGGAAAGATTGACTTCCACGTAACTTATGCCGAGCTCTTTGAGCCTTGCTTCCTGATAGAAGCGGCATACTTCCTCAAATACGAATTTGCCGATTTCCAAAACCGTTCCGTTTTGTTCGGCAACCGGAATGAATTCCTCGGGCGAAATAAATCCGTATTCGTCGTCTATCAGTCTGCAAAGAGCTTCCGCAGACTGAACTTTGCCCGTATGGAAATTCCAGATGGGCTGGTAATAAACCTGAAAACTCTGGTTTTTCAGGGCTTTGTCTATAAGTCTTTCGATGAGAACGCGGCGCTCGTAGTCCATAATCATTTTGGACACATCCATTACGGAAGAATCTTTTCCGTCAAAGGACGCATCGATAATCATCAAAAGATTTTCCATGGTTTTTACGTCTTCGGGAAGATGAATCACACCGAACTGCACGGGGAAAGCAAGCGAGAATTTGCCCTTGCCCCAGGCTTTTTCGAAACGGTAAAAGATTTTCTTTTGAAGACGGTCGATTTCTTCTTCGCTTATATTGTCGCAAAGAACGGCAAAATGTCCTCTTCCGCAGTCATAACAGGAGTGGCTGTGAAATTCTTTTTCGAGATAATCGGAAATCCTGCCCAGAATGTCGTTCATGTTTTCGAATCCGATCATTTTGTTGTAATAATTCAGATTCGGGATTTTTATGGAAATAAGGGTCTGACCTTTGCTTCTCATGGCATCTTCAAGGGCGTTTTCAAGCGCGAAACGGTTGAGAATTCCGGTCGTCGGATTGATGATATCGTCCTTGTTTTCGATCGTAAAAAGAATACCCATGAGTCCGAGCGTTTCAAAGAAAAGCGTGAGGAGGTATTCGGGCAGAATCATCTGAATTATCATGGGCGCAAAGGAAATAAATATAAAGAACAAAAGCGCCGTGGATTTGCCCCTGGTCAAAGCTTTGCTGTGGAAAATGCTTAAATATACCGCAAAAACCATATATGCGATGGCGAAGACATAAAGAATGAAGAACAAATCACCGTGAAGGTATTTGCCCGTTTCGTCATAATAAAATATCCCGTGATGCAAAGGATTGGAAAACAAAAGAACAAGTTCCGCACCTATGGGAATGCAAATAAGCCAGAATGCGAACTTTCTGGTTTTTTCGTATCCGAGCAGATAGAAAAGGTATACGACAAAAACGAAGGCTAGAACATTTTGCGAGAAAAGATATGTGTAATTGCTTATATTCTGAATAAGACGCGTGGTCAGATAAGGATCGTTACTTGATGCCGATGCGAGTATATCGGATATCTCGGCCACGAAATGAAGCAAAAGCAGGATTAAAAAGACACGGTTTGCGTGCCTTCTTAATCCTTTTTTGAAAATTACATAATACATGATAAAGAGCGTTACAAAAACCGCCGCAATATCGAATTCTATATGATAATACATATTCTCACCACGCTTTATTCAAGTAAAATCAATACTGTCATTACTAATATTATAGTGATTTTTTCGAATAATGGTATCTTTTTTGTAATAAAAATCTCATACAAACCGAGGTTGGCGATTTGTATGAGACATATAAGGTTGGAGTAATGAAAATGAAAAAAAGGTTAATCTATAATTTGGGTCAAATATTATTGCCTCTTTGTTATTACAATATTTATAATAATGTTAAATTATGAAGACGATTTGATGGAATTGTTTTTATTTTGTAAAAAAAATAAGTACAAATTGTGAATAAAATAACGGAGTCGAAAAAAATTGACTGAAAAAAGAAAACCCAAAACCGAAAAAAAGCCCGAAAATCCGACAGATCGCATCGTTTTTATGGAAGAGATTTTCGACAGGGCCAAAGAAGTCAGCGCAAACGCAAACGAAAACCCGACGGCTTTTTTGGATTATCAGTCCGAGATCGAAAAGCTTGAAGAATATTATTCGGACGAAAGATGGAAAAAAGATTTTGCCCTGGACGAGCAGGGAATGCTTCCTAAAGGTTTAAAGCGCGGCGTTTTGTCGGAGGACGGAATTTACAATCTGCTTGAGCAAAACAGGGAAGTCCTGGAAACTGTCAGAAAGAAGTTTTCAAACGATCCGAAGGTTTCGGGTAAAATCAGGTTTCTCGGTTACGAGGCGTTTAAAAAAGACATACTTAAAAACAGCTGGAAGGTTTACGGAGCGGAAATCTACGAAGACGGCGAACTTGCTTATTCTTTCGGCGATACAAAAGAAAACGTCCATCCGATTTATTCATGCACAAAGAGCATTCTCGCAATCGCGGTGGGAATCGCCCTTGATTTGAACAAAATCGATTTGCAAAAGAATATTCTTTATTATATTCCGGAAAAATATACATCAGGGCTTTCGGACAGACAAAAAGAAAAATGGGGAAAGATCTCCCTCCACCGCCTGATGACCATGTCCGTTCCGGGATTTCCCTTCAGGGCGCCGGATGACAATTATATGGACTTTTCGCTTAATTTTGAGGATTTCAGAGTCGATGATAATTCTTTTGAATACAGCAATATTCCGGCATATCTTGTCGGAGTCGCCCTAACCGAAGCCCTCGGCGAAGACGCATGGGAATTCATAAAAAGGAAGATTTTAAAGCCGCTTGATATCACGGACGCAAAATGCAGCCGATGCTCCAAGGGATATTTTTACGGCGCGTCCGGAATGGAAATGTCGGTTAACGATTTAAGCAGAATCGGGCTTCTTTTAATGAACGGCGGTTTATACAACCGACAAAGAATCGTGTCCGAAGAATATGTTAAAAAAGCGACATCGGTTTTGCAGATGAATCGCGAGGGAGGATACGGTTATTATATCTGGAAATACCGCGACGGCTTCAGCATCAACGGCAAATTCAAGCAAAAATGCTACATTTTGCCAAAGCAAAAGAGGATAATCACGTATCTTGCGGATATCGAGGACGGTTCGAATGTTTTGCGCGAAAGTATGGAAAAGCACATACTCGGAATTGAAAAATAAGAAGGAAAAAAATTATGGACACAAACGGAAAAATCGTTGTGGAAGGGTTCGACTGGGGCCCCGCAGTAACAAAAGCGATAATAAAAATCGGAGAGGATTTTGACGGGAAAGGAAATACGGATGCCGGTTTTTTCGAAGTAAAAGAAATAAGAAAAAACCGTAAAAAATCTTTTTTGTCGGACAGAATCATCACGGACGTTTATTATTCGAACGAAAAGGGAGAACGCATCGAAACTAAAGGAGAATATGTTTCCCTGAATCTTAAATTCAATCCCGAAGAAGGCGTTCCGATGTTCTATGATATCGCAACCGATTTTAACAGGTGGTTTGATTACGAATTAATTATCAAAACCGCTGACGGAGAGGAAATCCGGTTAAACAACGATAATTTCGTCTTTCCGGAGACCGAAGGCGTCGATTTGGGCGGCAGATTCACCGGCTCAAAAGGACATACTTTAACATATGCTTCTTTTAAGCCGCAAAATGCGTCGGCCGAAAACGAACGCCCCCTCGTAATCTGGCTTCACGGCATGGGAGAAGGCGGCACGGATCCTTTGATCGCATTGTACGGAAACAGGGTTACGGCCCTTTTCAAGGAAGAATTCCAAAAGATAACGGACGGCGCGTACGTGCTTGTTCCGCAAAATCCCACCATGTGGCTTCAGCACAGCGACAAGGTCAAATCCTGGTTAAGAAACAGAGGAAAGGATTCGATTTATCTTGAAGATTTAAAAGAACTGATAGATAAATTTGTCTTGGAAAACCATGTAGACAAAAAAAGAATCATAGTCGGCGGCTGCTCGAACGGCGGATTCATGACAGTTAATCTCATATTAAAATATCCCGATTATTTTGCGGCGGCTTTCCCGATATGCGAGGCTTATTATCCGAAGAAATTAAAAGCGGAACAAATCCTTTCGATAAAAGATTTGCCCCTTTGGTTCATATATGCGAAAAACGACAGGAGCGTAAGCCCCGGCGTATACACTAAACCCCTTTTGAAACTCCTCGAAAAAGCAGGA
>JAGADU010000077.1 GCA_017613435.1 Lachnospiraceae bacterium
AAAACATGAGAAAGCTGTAAGAATTAAAGAGATGGAGTCTCAGATTAAGGAAGACAGCGCTCAGAAAGCCAAGGAATGTGTTGTTAATGCCATTCAAAGATGTGCTGCGGACCATGTATCCGATGTGGCAATTTCGGTTGTCAATCTTCCCAATGACGATATGAAGGGAAGAATTATCGGACGTGAAGGACGTAATATCAGAACACTTGAACAGATGACAGGTGTTGAATTTATCATCGACGACACTCCCGAAGCAGTTGTTTTATCCGGATTTGATGCAGTAAGAAGAGAAGTTGCGAGAATCGCTCTCGAAAAACTTATTCTTGACGGACGAATCCATCCCGCGAAGATTGAAGAATCTGTTGAAAAAGCACAGAAAGAAGTCGAGAACATTATGAAAGAAGAGGGTGAGAACGCAGTTCTTGAAGCAGGCGTTCACGGAATTAATCCCGAACTTGTAAAGATTCTCGGAAAACTTCATTTCCGTACCAGTTTCGGACAGAATGCTCTTAAACATTCAATCGAAGTGGCACATATTGCAGGTCTTCTTGCCGAGGAAATCGGCGTTGATGCCAAAATGGCCAGAAGAGCCGGATTGCTGCATGATGTCGGCAAAGCCGTAGACCACGATCAGGAAGGTACGCATGTTACTCTCGGTACCGAACTTTGTCGTAAATATCATGAACCTGCAATTGTTATCAATGCCGTGGAATCACATCACGGCGACGTAGAACCCACTTCGCTTATTGCACGTATCGTTCAGGCAGCCGATGCGATTTCCGCTGCAAGACCCGGTGCAAGAAGAGAAACTTTGGGTGCTTATACAACCAGACTTACAGAACTTGAAGAATTATCCAACAATTTCGACGGTGTAGAAAAATCTTTTGCCATTCATGCTGGTAGAGAAATACGTGTTATGGTAATACCCGATAAAATCACGGATGATGATATGGTATTGCTTGCACATGACATATCCAAAAAGATTGAGGATGAGCTTAAATATCCCGGTCAGGTTAAGGTTAATGTCATTAGAGAAACAAGAGTTATCGATTACGCTAAGTAAAATTAAACCCCTTGCTTTATGCGAGGGGTTTATTTAGTTTATTTATACCATTTTTTTCTTGAAGAATTAGCCCAAAGGTATTAAAATAATAAACGTTAATCGACTTAAAAAGATATTAAAAAGGAGCGGATTTTATTATCCTTACTTGTGTTATGAAAGAGTACTCTTCATTATCCAAAGAAGAACTTAAATCTTTGGAATCGGAATTATCGAAAAAATATGATGAAGCCAAGGCAAAAGGGCTTAAATTAAACATGGCCAGAGGATTGCCCGGAGCCGAACAGCTTGATATGGAAGCCGATTTCTTCAATACTCTGAATCCCATGA
This sequence comes from Lachnospiraceae bacterium, assembly GCA_017613435.1. Taxonomy (GTDB): domain Bacteria; phylum Bacillota; class Clostridia; order Lachnospirales; family Lachnospiraceae; genus UBA3766. Next base: position 1,391 of record JAGADU010000077.1, read on the forward strand.
GCGATTTTAAGTCCGAAGCAGGCATTGACTGCAGAAATTACGGAGAACTCATAGGAATCAAGGAAGCCAGAAAACTTATGGGCGACATGATGAGCATTCCGAGTGAAAATGTAATCGTTTTCGGCAATTCCAGCCTTAATATCATGTATGATACGGTTTGCCGTTCAATGATTTTGGGCGTTTGCGGATCCACTCCATGGTGCAAATTACATAAAGTAAAATTCCTCTGTCCCGTTCCCGGATATGACAGACATTTTGCCATTACGGAGCAGTTTGGTATCGAAATGATCAATATTCCGATGAGAAACGACGGTCCGGATATGGATATGGTAGAAGAATACGTCAATAACGATCCTTCGGTAAAAGGTATCTGGTGTGTTCCAAAATACGCAAATCCCACCGGAATTTCTTATTCCGATGAAGTTGTCAAAAGATTTGCGGCATTAAAGCCTGCGGCCGGAGATTTCAGAATCTATTGGGACAACGCTTACAATATTCATCATTTATATGAAAACAATCAGGATGATATTCTTGAGATATATGCCGAATGCTGCAAAGCCGGTAACGAAGATATGGTTTATAAATTCTGTTCAACCTCGAAAATAACTTTCCCGGGAAGCGGAATTGCCGCACTCGGCGCATCAAAGAAGAATCTTGATTATATCAAAAGCGTTATTACAATTCAGACAATCGGTCATGACAAACTTAACCAGTTGCGTCATGTAAGATATTTCAAGAATTTTGACGGTATGAAGAAGCATATGAAAAAACATGCCGCGATTTTAAGACCCAAATTCGAGCTTGTTCATAAGAAACTCGAAGAAGAACTCGGAGGACTCGGAATCGGTTCATGGACCAATCCTCACGGCGGTTATTTCGTTTCTTTCAATTCGATGGACGGATGCGCAAAAGAAATCATTTCTTTATGTAAGGAAGCGGGCGTTACGATGACGGGCGCCGGAGCAACGTATCCATACAAAAAAGATCCGTTTGATTCGAATATAAGAATAGCACCCACATTCCCGCCTATTGACGAATTGGAACAGGCAATCGACATTTTCGTTATGGTTGTGAAGCTCGTGAGCGTCAGAAAACTTCTTTCAGAATAATAAAACCGATAAGTATCGGAAATAATATGAGATTAAACATCCCGAATGCGAAAAATTTTCGGGATGTTTTTTAATGAATATTTTGACCTTATCAGTCAAAAGATATAGATTTACATAAAGTGTTTATATAACATGTTTTCATATGTTATTCAATTAACATAAAAATCATAAAATTCAAATCGGTCTATATTTAGTTAAATTGTATGCATTATCTCCTAGATATAGGAAGGTGTCCATGAAGTGCCTTAAAATAGGCAATTTTTCCAAATTAATTCTATTTTTCAATTGCTTTTTCGTTAGAATTTTAATATAATAACTATTGCAGTCAACGATTGACATAATGTGTTGACTTTCTTTACTAACTTTGTTCGGAAGGCTCTTATGGAAAAGCAAATTCAGCTGTTTATAGATTATATTCATAACAAGAAAAAAACATCTTTAAACACCGAGATGTCATATAAAAGGGATTTGCTTAAAGTAGTTGCTTTCCTTAACGGACAGGGTATCAACAAATGGGAAGATGTCAAATATTCCGATTTGAAATCTTATATTGATTCCATGTTTGAAGTTAATTTTGCCAATGCTTCGATTTCAAGAAGCGTTGCTTCCGTAAAAGCTTTTTTTGCTTTTCTTCAATATTCACAGGTTTGCAAAGAAGATGTTGCCAAAGATTTAAAGGCACCCAAGATTGAGAAAAAAATGCCCAGCATTCTTTCGAAGAATGAGGTTACTCTTTTATTGGAACAGCCTTCGGGTAAAACACCCAAGCAGATAAGAGACAAAGCAATGCTTGAACTTTTATATGCTACCGGCATCAGAGTCAGCGAACTCATTTCACTTGAAAATTCCGATATTAATCTTAATATGGATTTTATAAAAATTCGCGATTTGAAAAAAGAGAGACTTATTCCCTTCGGAACAAAGGCTCATAATGCAATGACCGAATATATTCTCAATTCAAGAGATATTTTGCTTGAGAACAACGAATCGAATTATTTCTTTGTTAACTGTTCGGGATCGCAGATGTCCAGACAGGGATTTTGGAAACTTATCAAGAGCTATACCAAGATGGCAGGAATCGATGCGGATATTACTCCTCATACTTTAAGACATTCTTTCGCTGCACATCTTGTGGAGAACGGAGCAGAACTTAAGGCTGTTCAGGAAATGCTCGGCCATTCGGATATTTCGACTACTCAGATATATCTTAACAATACGCAGAATCATCTTCGCGACGTATATGATAAGACACATCCGAGAAGTTAATTTTTGTGTTATATTTTCGTAAAAGATATCTTTCTTTCTTTAAAATCGGCTATGTATTCAAAGCCGATATTCTTTAAAACTTCGCATGCTTCATTAATTCCGTAAGCTATGTCTTCGGGTTTGTGGGCATCGCTTCCGAAAGTGATTATTTCACCGCCGCATTCTTTATAAAATTTGATGATTTCGGGGTTAGGATTGAATTCTTTAAGATTTCCCCTTCTTAAACCGCAGGAATTTATTTCTATTCCTTTGTTTTTATTTATGAGTATTCTGAATATTTCGCGGAATATTTCTTTGTAATTGTTTATGCTTCTTTGTTCCATGGTAGCATTTGTATATCTTACGCAATAATCCAAATGTCCGTATATGTCGAAATCATCGAAATTTTGAAGGTTTTGAAGGATTTCTTCGTAATATTTTCTTATACCGTCAACAGGATCGATGTTTTCCCAATATGATGGAAGATAGGGGTCGAGTCCTCCGGCCGTATGGGAAGAAAGAATTATAAAATCGTAAGGATATCCTCCCGCGATTTCTTTGCACATTTCGTATACTTTCGGATAGATTCCCAGTTCCATGCCGATTCGGACATTTATTTTGTCCTGCAGTTTTTCGTCATTTCTTATTTTAACAGCGTTTTCGTTATATCTTTTTGTATCAAGATCGAACAATCTGCCTTCATCGGGAAGATAGCACGGAAACAAAGGATCGTAATGATCCGTAAAGCAGATGGTTTTTAATCCTTTATTTAAGGCTGAAACTATCATATCGCTCATTTCGGCTTTTGAATCGCCGGAAAAGTTCGAATGCATGTGCTGGTCTGAAAAAATCATGTTAATACCGCCTTTCGTTTTCTGATTTATTATTTTAACATTTATTAAACGGTTAAGCCATACTAACTTTGATATTCACAAAACAAAAGTGTTTCTTTATTGAAAAAAAGATATTATAATAGGTAACTGTCAGTAAGATTTTGAAGAAAGGACGAAACTTTTTGTTTCGAATAACGAAATGACAAAGATAAGAACAAGATTTGCACCTTCGCCTACCGGAAGAATGCATGTGGGCAATTTAAGAACCGCGCTTTATGCTTATTTGATTACCAAGCACGAAGGCGGAGATTATATTTTGCGTATCGAGGATACGGACCAGGAAAGATACGTGGAAGGCGCGGTTGATATTATATACAGAACTTTGCAAAAAACAGGTCTTATTCATGACGAAGGACCCGACAAAGACAAAGGCTTCGGTCCCTATGTTCAGTCAGAGAGACAAAAAAGCGGTATATATCTTGAATATGCCAAAAAGCTGATTGAAAAAGGAGAGGCATATTATTGCTTTTGTGACAAAGAAAGACTTGCGACTCTTACAAGAACCGAAGGAGACAAGGAAATAAATGTATACGACAAGCATTGTCTTTCTCTTTCAAAAGAAGAAGTGGAAGAGAACTTAAAGGCAGGAAAGCCTTATGTTATCAGACAAAACAACCCCAATACCGGAACAACCACGTTCCATGATGAGATTTACGGAGACATCAGTGTGGACAATTCGGAACTTGACGATATGATTTTGATTAAATCCGACGGTTTTCCCACATACAATTTCGCAAATGTCGTCGACGATCATCTTATGGGCATTACTCATGTTGTAAGAGGAAACGAATACCTTTCTTCATCGCCCAAGTATAACAGACTTTACGAAGCTTTCGGATGGGAAGTTCCCGTTTATGTTCATTGTCCTTTGATTACGGACGAGAACCATCAGAAACTATCGAAGAGATGCGGTCATTCATCGTATGAAGATCTGATAGAACAGGGATTTATATCGGATGCAATCGTTAATTTTGTTGCATTGCTCGGATGGAGCCCCGAAAACAATCAGGAAATCATGTCTTTGGATGAACTTATCAAAGCATTCGATTATCGTCATATAAACAAATCGCCGGCTGTTTTTGATTATACAAAGCTTAAATGGATGAACGGCGAATACATCAAAGCCATGGATTTCGATGCTTTTTACGAAAAAGCGCTCCCGATTATAAAAGAAACAATCAAAAAGGATCTCGATTTCAAAAAAATCGCCGAGATGGTTAAAACAAGAATCGAAGTATTTCCCGATATTTCGGATCATATTGATTTCTTTGAAGAAGTTCCCGAATATGATTCGCAAATGTATGTTCATAAAAAGATGAAAACGGATGTTGCGATATCTTTGGAAGTACTGAAAGATATCCTTCCCGTACTTGAAGAACTTGATGAGAGCAAATATTCAAATGATGATTTATATGCTCTTCTCGTAGATTTTGCCGCAAAGAAAGAATTAAAGAACGGTACCGTGCTTTGGCCCGTAAGAACAGCACTTTCGGGAAAACAGATGACTCCGTGCGGTGCCACCGAAATTCTCGAAGTATTAGGAAAGGAAGAGTCGCTTAAAAGAATCAGAGCGGCCATTGACAAATTATCGAATGAAATTTGATGACAATCAAATAAGTGTTATTAAAGCCGATTCCGGTCCCCTGCTTGTTACGGCCGGACCGGGATCCGGCAAAACGGCGGTACTGACTCACAGGATTTTATATCTTCACGAGAAATTAAAAATTCCCTACGAAGAGATTCTGGTTATTACTTTTACAAAGGCCGCCGCCCTCGAAATGAAATCGAGATTCGAAAAATTATGCGAATCGGATTCCAAAGTTACGTTCTGTACATTCCATTCGCTTTTCTACTCGATTATAAAGGATTTCAAAAAAGACAGTTTCAATATTATTTCCCAAAACGAAAAACTGAATATTTTAAAAACCGTTTTAATGGATTTGAAAATCGATTTAAACCGTATCGATCTTGTTTTGCTGCTTGACGATTTTTCACGTTACAAGAATCTTTTGGATAAAAAGGGGGATTTTTCTTCTTATCAATTCGACGAAAAGGATTTTATTAAGATTTATAAAATGTATAACGACGAACTGATTTTAAGAAAACTTTTGGATTATGATGATTTTGTGATATGCGTCGAAAAATATTTTAATGAAGACGAGACGTTTTTTCTGAAATGGCAGAATAAATTCACCTATTGCCTTATAGATGAATTTCAGGATATTAATTATTCGCAATATGATATAATCAAAAAACTTTTCACGGGAAAAGGTGTTTTTGCCGTAGGAGACGAGGATCAGTCCATTTATGCATTCAGGGGCTCGTCGGCCGATATCTGCCTAAAATTCAAAAAGGATTTTAATGCAAACGTAATCAAACTTGTCAACAACTACAGAAGCAGGAAATCCATAGTTGAAGCCGGGATGAACCTTATTTCTTACAATACTTTAAGATTTGACAAAAAGATTGTTTCAAAAAGCAGGGGAGAGGGAGAATTTAAAGCCAAAGAATATATATCCCAATTCGATGAATACGATTCTTTCGCAAAGGAAATAAAATACGGTTTAAATAAAGGTAAAAGCGTTGCGATTCTTTTAAGAACTAATTTTGTTTCTGATACTTTAAAATATGTACTTTTAAAGAATAAAATACAAATCGAATATGAAAAGACTTCCAAAATTCCCCAAAACACGGAAATAATCGATGATTTTTTGGCGTATTTTAAATTATCCCTCGGAGAATTGACTTACAAAAATCTTTTGAGGATAGCAAACAAGCCTAACAGATTTATATCAAGAAACTTTTTGTCAGAATGTAAATACAACGAAAAGAACAGCGAAATATTTAGTTATGTAAACTTATATAAAAACTGCGAAGATAAGAATTACCTGAAGGCGAATATTTTCAAACTCGAGAGAAATATAAAGGAATTAAAGAAACTGGATTCATTCGAGGGCATTATTTATATAATGAAAGTAATCGGATACGAGAAATATCTTTTTGAAAAACAATACGATTATAAGAACGATTTCGAAGAAATGAAATTCATAGCGAGGGATTTTCCTTTGCCTTCGGATTTTATCGATTATTATGAATTGTTAAACAACGAAGAAAACAAAGTGATAAAACCCGAAGGGAATTCGCTTAAGGTTTGCACGATTCATGCTTCAAAAGGCAGGGAATGGGACGAGGTATTCATTCCCGACGTTAATGAGGGTAATATTCCGCACAAAAGAGCCGTTAATAAAGAAGATACGGAAGAAGAACGGAGACTTTTTTATGTTGCAATGACCAGAGCCAAGGAGAAACTATGGATAGGATTCGTAAACGATCCTTCAAGGAACCTTAAACCCTCGATATTCAAAGAAGAATTGAAGTAAATGCTTTTTGGGGGTTTTGTCGATAATTCTTTTATAAACAAAAGCTTAAAGTATTGAACAACAAAAATTATGAATGTATAATAATAAAGTTGTTAAACATGAAAATAATTTTTCATAAAGGAGATATAAAAATGGCATTTGTTGACAGAATCAAAGAAAAAGCTAAACTTCAGAGCAAGACAATTCTTCTTCCCGAAACAATGGATGACAGAACATATTATGCTGCTGAAGGTGCAATCAAAGAAGGAATCGCTAAAATCGTACTTATCGGATCCAAAGCGGAAATCGACGAGCATGTAAAGAGTACGGGTGTGGATATTTCAAAGGCTGAAATCATCGATCCCGCTACATGTGCAAAACTTGACGATTACGTAAATCTTTTATATGAAACAAGAAAAGCCAAGGGTATGACTCCCGAACAGGCAAGAGAAATTCTTTTAAGCGATACGATTACATTCGGTATCGTTGCACTTAAAGCAGGCGATGCGGACGGACTTGTTGCAGGTGCCTGCCATTCTACGGCTGATACACTTCGTCCTTCACTTCAGATTCTTAAAACAAAAGCCGGATGCAAGCTTGTTTCCGCATTCTTTATCATGGACGTTCCCAATTGCGAATACGGTGCAAACGGAACATTTATTTTCGCCGATTCCGGACTTAACCAGGATCCCAATCCCGAAGAACTTGCAGCAATTGCAGCTTCTAGCGCAGAAAGCTTCGAAAGCCTCGTAGGAGAGAAGGCCGTATGTGCAATGCTTTCGCATTCAACGGTAGGAAGTGCAAAGCATCCTTTGGTTGACAAGATGGTTGAAGCTACAAGAATCGCAAAAGAGCAGTATCCCGAAATCGTTGTTGACGGTGAATTCCAGCTTGATGCCGCAATCGTTCCTTCGGTTGCAAAATCAAAAGCTCCCAATTCCGATGTGGCAGGAAAAGCAAATGTACTTATTTTCCCCAACCTCGATGCAGGAAACATTTCTTATAAGATTGTTCAAAGACTTGCAAAAGCAGATGCTTACGGACCCATCCTTCAGGGTATCGCCAAGCCGGTAAACGACCTCTCGAGAGGATGCTCATGGCAGGATATCGTAGGTGTTATCGCAATCACTGTTTGCCAGGCAAGCGCACAGTAATTATTTAAATTAAATACAAACAACAAAGCCCGTTGCTTTAATGTTATTCCTTCTTTTTCCTTGTATCCGAAGACAGAAGAGGGAATATCAAATGCAACGGGCTTTTTTATTACATCTTAAAACGATTATTGCTTATACATATAAATCTAAAACCGTGGATAAACTTCATTTTTGACGAATAAAAAAACCTTCTTTTTCAAGAAGGTTTTGTATGAAAAATCGAAAGTGATTTATTCTTCGTCTAATTTAATAATCTCTTTCTTATTGTAGCATCCGCAAGCCTTACATACTCTGTGAGGAACAGTAAGCGCACCGCACTTTGAACATTTTACCAATGTTGTTGCTCCCATCTTCCAGTTTGCTCTTCTTTTATCTCTATGGCTTTTGGATGATTTGTTCTTAGGACAAATAGACATATCTTTACACCTCCAATTCCCTGTATCTTTTTTATTCGTACGTTAAAGAGTATACAG
>JAGADU010000078.1 GCA_017613435.1 Lachnospiraceae bacterium
CGTCTTTTAAGCCATTCTTTTCAATCTCGGCTTCGAATGTGTCGATGATTGCCTGGCTTCCGGAGGAAGTACAACCTGTACCACCGCAAACTAATACGTGTGAACGATACATTTAAATTTCCTCCTTAATTATTTTAACTGGTTGCCGATTGTGTACTCGGAAACAACCTGACCGCGGATAAGGTGCTTGTCAACGATTTCAAGTGCCTTCTCGGGTGTCATCTTAATATATGTAACTTTTTCCTTGCCGGGCTGAATAACCTCAACGATGGGTTCGTACTGGCAAAGTCCGATACAACCTGTCTGTGTAACCGAGCAATCGGGAATCTGCTTCTCGGCAACTGCGTCAGCCAAAGCTGTAAGAACAGGTCTTGCTCCCGATGCGATACCGCATGTTGCCATACCGACAACAACTCTGGTGCTTGCTTCGGATTCCGCACGAAGACCTACCTGGCCCTGCATTTTGTCTCTTATTGCTTTTAATTCTTCAAGAGATTTCATAGCTTTCCTCCTAAACTAGATATTTTTACCATTATCTGTATTATATTTGTTTTCCGAAAGATATTCTTTGATGTAATCGGATACTTCCTTAGTATCAAAAGGAACGTCTCCGAGTATTTCTCTGAACTCCCTCGTGTCCATTGTGAAAGAGTTTCCGTTGAATACATACTTGTAAACAAAATCAGTATTCGGATGATAAATCACCAACTGATGTATCGTACCGGTAATATCTCCCAGGGGCATTCTGTCTATATTACTCAGTTGAAATTCAGCGGTTACTTTGGTACCGACTCCCGGCTCGGACTCAATATCGAATCTTCCATTTGCCTGAAGCGCCGCTTCCCTGAAAAACGGAACACCGAGTCCTACCTTCCTTGTGGTCCTGGTCGTAAAAAAAGGATCTTTAACCGAAGCAAGCTGTTCCTTACTCATTCCGCACCCGTCGTCTTCTATCAAGACTTTGAGAAGATCTTTTTCCTCATCAACTTCAACGGTAATGTGAACTACGCTCGCGCCCGCCCTCGTGGAGTTCTCGGTAACATCAAGTATGTTTAGGGATATTTCTGTCATCATGGGCATTATCTCCCAATGTATAAGAGATTTTTAGTTAAACTGTTCTAAGATGCCTTTAACATCATCCGGTTTAAGACGACCGTAAACTTCGTCGTTAATCATCATAACCGGTGCGAGTCCGCAGGCACCTACGCATCTGCACGCGTCAAGAGAGAACTTTCCGTCGGGTGTGCATTCGCCGCCCTTGATACCCAGAATCTCTTCGATCTTGGCATATACGTCTCCCGAACCTTTAACGTAACATGCAGTACCCAGGCATACCGAAATCTGGTATTTTCCTTTAGGGTTAAGTGCGAACTGAGAATAGAATGTGGATACTCCGTAAACCTTCTCGAGGGGAATATTCATTCCGTCCGCAATCATCGTCTGAACTTCGATAGGAAGATATCCGTAAATGTCCTGAGCTTTCTGCATAACGGGCATTAAGGCACCTTTCTGGTCTTTGTTTTCAGCGATGATTTTCTTGAGTGCTTCCTCTTGCTCTTTTGTTCCGGCAAAAGGTACAGTTGTTTTTTTGGAACTCATCCTAAAAACCTCCTTGATAAAATTTTAACAATACTATTTTCCAATAGTCGTACGTAACACATATTTTAGCATAAAGCAATATATATTGCTATTAATTTTTTCAATTTTTCAAGAATTTTTTTCGCCCGAAAATGCCTATTTACCTATGTTTTCGGTAGGTTTTTGTTTCGCTCTTCACGAGCCTCGGATTACTTGAAAAAATCCTTTCCGATTGCTATAATGTTTTATGTATTTTTATGGGGTTACAATTTTCTTTTTTTCTTATTTGTTTTTCTTGATACAATTGTCCCCATTTTTAACTTAATACGGAGGTTTATTATGACAGTAAACGATATTTTGGATATTTTGGACGCCACCGCCATTGCGGGTAAGTCCGGACTTGACAACGAGGTTTTGACCGCATGCGGTTCAGATATGATGAGCGATGTTTTGGCTTTTGCCAAGACTCAGTGTGTGCTCCTTACCGGTCTTTGCAATCCTCAGGTTATCCGTACGGCTGAAATGATGGATATCGTTGCAATTATATTTGTAAGAGGCAAGACTCCCGACGAGACCATGATCAAAATGGCCGATGAAATGGGTCTTCCTATTGTTGTAACTTCTCACAGAATGTTTTCCTCGTGCGGATTACTTTACGAACACGGTTTAAGGGGAGGTATCATTGATGGCTGATTTAATGGAGCTTAACTACACTGTTTCCAACGAAGATTTTACGAGAGCGGGCGAAGCTTCAAGCGACGTAAAAAAGAAACTCAAACAACTGGGTGTATCACCCGATGCCATCAGAAAAGTTGCAATTGCTCTTTACGAAGGCGAAATTAATATGATAATTCACGCTTACGGCGGCAAAATCAAAGTCACGATAAGCGAAAATGCAATAACTCTCGTCCTCGCCGACAAAGGCCCAGGCATCGCAGATGTCGAAAAGGCGATGCAGGCGGGATATTCGACGGCACCCGATAAGGTCAGATCCCTCGGATTCGGTGCCGGAATGGGTCTTCCCAATATGAAAAAGAATTCCGACCAAATGGATATCCAGACCGAAATCGGTGTCGGAACAACGGTAACAATGGTAATCAATATTTAGTTGAACGAATTTTGACTCGGAGACAATTATGGACCACTACGGCAATTCCGTATATTTAATAGAGAATCTCTGCAAAGGCTGCACAAACTGCATCAACAGATGTCCCACCCAGGCAATCCGTGTAAGAAACAACAAAGCGGTCATCACGCCCGGACGCTGCATCGACTGCGGAGAATGCATAAGAATCTGTCCTCATCACGCCAAAAAAGCCAAAAGGGACTTTATCGACGCCACGGACAAATACAAATATACCGTTGCACTTCCGGCTCCCAGTCTCTGCGCTCAGTTTAATAATCTCGAGGATATCAACATCCTTCTTTCCGCAATTAAAAACATCGGTTTCGACGATGTGTTCGAGGTAAGCGCGGCAGCCGAAATCGTTTCGGAAGAATCAAGGAAATACATTGCCGCTCACAAGGAGCAGTGGCCCCTTATCTCAACCGCCTGTCCGACCGTTGTTCGCCTGGTTCAGGTTCGTTTCCCGAATCTTTGCGACAAACTTCTGCCCCTTATAACTCCGGCGGAACTTGCGGGCGAGCTTGCAAGAAAACAGGCCGTTGAAAAAACGGGATTAAAGCCAGAGGAAATCGGTATCTTTTTCCTTTCTCCGTGCGCAAGCAAGGTTACAAGCGTTAAGAATCCCATAGGAATGGAAAAAAGCAATATAGACGAAGTATTGGCCATAAAAGACATTTATCCCATACTTCTTGCCGAAATGCCCAAATTCGTCGAACAGCCCGAGGATTTGTCACGTTCGGGCAAAATCGGTTTGAGCTGGGGAATCACGGGCGGCGAAGTCGGCGGACTTCTCTCCGATTCATGCGTTGCTGCCGACGGTATCGAAAACGTGATTCATGTTCTCGAAGACCTCGAGGACGACAAATTCTCGCAGAATCTCGAATTCATCGAATTAAATGCCTGCAACGGCGGATGCGTCGGCGGCGTAATGAATGTCGAGAACCCTTTTGCGGCAAAAGCAAAAATGCAGCATTTGAGAAAATATCTGCCCGTTTCCGCCGCACGTTCGGATTCTTACGGAGAATACCATATCGACTGGACGACCGAAGTCGAATACCAGCCCGTTTTCGAGCTTGCGGACAATCTTAAGGAATCGATGGAAAAGATGAACAAGATCGAAGAACTCACCAAGGAATTCCCGGGTCTTGACTGCGGATGCTGCGGTGCTCCCACATGCAAGGCCCTCGCCGAAGACATCGTAAAAGGAATCGCAAGAAAACAGGACTGCATACATGTTCTTCGTGAATACATACACAAACTGTCGGAAGATATCGCTGAACTCAGCGAAGGAATTTAGAGGTTTATTATGAAAGTGATTGAATTGACCAAACTCGATGGTTTCACATCGGTTTCGCTTTTAAAAGATACAGATATTACAGGAGTTTTTTGCTGCGATCTTTTATCCGTAGCCATGGGAAAAGCTCCCGCAGGAAGCGCATGGGTTACCGTTATGGCCAATGTCAATACTCTGGCCGTTGCTTCCCTTACCGATGTTGCCTGCATTATTCTTGCGGAAGGCGTTTCTTTTGACGAATCTCTCATCGAAAAAGCGAAGGAGGAAGGAATTGCGGTTTTCAAAACAGACCTTCCTGTTTTCGAAGCCGCTCTTCAAATACATAAGTCCCTATGATTCCGCTTCATTACGATCTGCATATTCATTCCTGTCTGTCTCCGTGCGGCGATAACGAATCCACGCCCGGAAACATTGTCGGAATGTCCGTAATCAAAAATCTCAACGTAATCGCTCTCACCGACCACAATACGTGCAAAAACTGCGCCGCAGCGATGGCCATCGGAAAGGAATACGGAATTACCGTAATCCCGGGGATGGAACTGACGACAAGCGAAGAAGTTCACGTTCTCTGTCTTTTTCACACCATCGAGGACGCCATGGGCTTTGATGCGTATGTCGAACCGCGCATTTTACAGATTCCAAACGATCCGAAAGCTTTCGGGGATCAGTTATTATGCAACGAAGACGATGAAGTAATCGGAACTTTTCCCACGCTTTTGATTTCGGCAACCGATATCTCCTTTGACAGAGTTGACGATGTCATAAAACCTTTTAACGGCGTAATGATACCCGCGCATATAGACAAAAACTCTTTTTCGTTAATGTCCAATCTGGGTTTCGTTCCGCCCGATACGGATTTTAAATGTTTTGAACTGGCAAACATGTCCAATCTTCACAAACTTCAGGAATCCAATCCCTATTTGAAAAACTGTAATGTCATCACGGATTCCGATGCGCATTACATTGACAGAATAAACGAAGCGGTCAATACTCTTTTCGCCGAATCCGATTCCATCGATGACGTATTGGCGGCACTGGTAAGAAAAGTTTAGGGGAAAAAATAATGAGAAAAAACGTACTTATAACAGGAGCGAGCGGTGCCATCGGAAGCGCCGCGGCACTCGAATTTGCCAAGGCGGGCTGCAATCTTTTTCTTGTCTGCAATTCAAGAATAAACGAGCTCGACGAATTCGCCGACAGACTCTCTTCGGGATACAATATCGAAGTTTTTACTGCGTCGGTTGATTTTTCGGATACGGCAAAATCCAAAGACGCACTCGAAGATTTTCTCGGAGAAACCACAATCGACATACTCATAAACAATGCGGGAATTTCCTATGTCGGTCTTTTCCAGGATATGAGTCCTTCGGTCTGGAACAATATCGTAAACATCAATTTAAACAGCGTATACTCGACCTCTTCCGTTGTAATTCCCGGAATGATAGGAAAACAATCGGGCAAAATCATTAACGTGTCATCGGTTTGGGGAAATGTCGGAGCTTCATGCGAAGTGGCATATTCGGCCACAAAAGGAGGAGTCAACGCTTTTACCAAAGCCCTCGCAAAAGAACTTGCGATATCGGGAATAAGCGTAAACGCAATATCTCCAGGTCTTGTAGACACTCCGATGAATTCGCATTTGTCGGACGATGAATTAAACGCCCTCTTCGAACAGATTCCGATGGGGCGTGCGGCAAGCGCGACGGAAATAGCCCAATGCATAAAAAAACTCTCCGAAATGCCGTCATATGTCACGGGACAGATCATAACGGCCGACGGAGGCTGGACGTAAACACATTAAAAATGCGGCTCATAAAGAACCGCATTTTTTTATTTCTTTTTGGGATTTCTGATCGCATCTATTCTTTGAGAAAGCGTAGGGTGCGAATATTCAAGCATTACCACGAAGGGATGGGGATTTAAATTGGTAAGCGCATCCTTGCTTAATTGTTTAAGCGCTCCGATAAGCGATTCGCCGTATCCTTCGTTTTCGGCAAACCCGTCCGCCTGATATTCGAAAGTTCTTGAAATCTTATTGGATGCCATATCAAAGATTCTCGAAATCGGCCAGCTTATCATCGTTAAAACCGAAAATGCAAAGAAATAATTGACGTCTTCAAATCCGAATGCCTGACAGATTACGGGAAAATTCAGTATTATTCCCAAGGATAAAATAAGTATCGATATTCTGAAGAATGCAAACCACATCGATTTTAATACGTGTTTGTATTTTGCGTGACCGAATTCATGCGCAAATACCGCAACGATTTTGTCGGTCGAATAATTGTTTACAAGATTGTCGTCAAGCGAAATCGTCTTCTTGCCGAAACCCGTGCAAAAAGCATTTGCCCTGGTCGTTCTTTTGGAAGCATCCATAACATAAATGTTTTTTATTTTCACATTGTATTTTTCGCAAAGCGCCGTTAACGAGCTTCGAAGTTCGCCATCTTCAAGCGGAGTGAATTTATTGAATATCCTGAGAAAAGTCATCGAAAAAAGCGATACGAAAACATTGAATAAAATTACCGCTGCTATCGTAAAAATAATTCCGAGATTATGGAATTTTTCAAAAAGGAACATTACTCCGAGGAAAAGAATAAGCATCAGTACGATACCGATAAGAAATTCTTTAACGATGTCCAGAATAAAGGTTTTAATCGTGGTTTTGTTAAAACCGTATTTCTCTTCTATCACAAAATTGCTGTAATACGAAAAAGGAATCGATATAAGCGTAGAGAATAACGTGAATACCAAAATAAGCAGAATATTGCTTACGATTTTTCCCGTACCGAAAAGTCCGAAAACTTTCGCATGCACGTTAAATATATATAGTCCGAGAGAAATAAGAGCCGTAATCAGAGTCTGCACACAGGAGAATTTCTTCGAATCGTTCCGGTAATTAATCCATTTGTTGTATTTTTCTTCGTCGTAAACGTCGCGAACGTTTTCCGGAAGCGGCTTCTTTACATAATTGTCATTCAGTTTTACGAGAATAAAATCGAATATGTTTTCAAGTATAAAAGATATAAGCAGTATTGTTTTGATCATTTTGTCTTTTCCTTTTGTTTTTTGACAAAAAAATATTATCACATACGGATATTTTTGCAAATATCGGGCTGCAATTTGCGTTTCTCTGTTTTTTTTAAATATGGAGAAATTTTACATTCGCAGATGTTTTGCGATAATACAATGATATTTGCCGGCGTTGCCGGACACAAAAAAGCGCGCCTGTAAAAGCGCGCTTTTACATTTATATATATTTTTTTATTTTGCTTCTTCCTTTTCAAGGAACATATGAACTCCCGCCGCAAGAGCCGCGCCGGCCAAAGGTCCCACGATGAAAATCCAAAGAACCTTTATGGGTTCGGGATTGCCGGCAATTGCCGAAACAAGAGCAGGTCCGAAACTTCTCGCGGGGTTAACGCTTGTTCCGGTAAGTCCGATACCGAAGATATGGATTAGAACAAGTGTAAGACCGATGATAAGTCCGCCAAAAGACCCGTGATTTCCCTTCTTTCCGGTAACGCCGAGAATTACAAGAACGAAAACAAATGTTAAAATCACTTCAACGATAAGTCCCGTGATAATGCTTCCGTTAACTCCGGCAAGACCGTTGGATCCGAATCCTCCCGTGGCATCTTCGATTTCCGCAACACCGAAAATCAAAGCGAGGATTCCGCCGCCCAACCATGCACCGAGGCACTGGGCAAGAACATATAATCCGAAATCTTTTCCGCTCATTCCCTTGTTCATGAATACGGCAAGGGAAACCGCAGGGTTGATGTGACAACCCGAAACATTGCCCACGCAATAAGCCATTCCGACAATTACCAGACCGAATGCCAAAGCGGTAAGCAAATAGCCGTCCCAATGCTCACAACCAGTAAGCATTGCCGTTCCGCAACCGAAGGTTACGAGAACACATGTACCGATTAATTCCGCAATAAATTTCTTCATAGAATCCCTCCTCTTTATATATAAAACCCGCCGGACAGGCGGTATTTTAAACATAATCAGTCTTTGACATCGACCGCTTCGGGAAGTTTCCCTTTTTTCCTGAATTTTGCTTTAATCGAATCAAGAATGTTTTCGGGAAGAGAAAAAACTTTCTCAATCAGAAAATCGAGCGTTTTTTCGACAAAATGAAAAATAATTCTGCTTAAAACAAACACAAATACAAACGGAGCAATCGCACAAAAAACGATAAATGTTAAAGTAATCATGCACGCCTCCTTTAATTGTTTTTAATCAAATACAAATACGAATTTATTATACAACATATCGAAATTTTTAGCCACTAAGATTATGATTTGAAATTTATGTTCTACAAAAGATAAAACTGTGCTATAATTTATGTTCAGGGAAGACAATCCCAAAAAAATAAGGAACGGTAATTTGCATGGAAACACGCGCTGCCGTTATTGCCATAATAGTCAAAGACAACGAGTCGGCCAACGAGATCAATTCTCTTTTGCATGAATACCGCGATATCGTTATCGGGCGAATGGGCATTCCCTACAGAGAAAAAGGAATCAATATCATAAGCGTTGCGGTTGACGCACCTCAGGATACCGTCTCCACTCTGGCGGGAAAAATCGGAAGAATAAAAGGCGTTACGGCCAAAACGGTTTATTCTCCCGTCGAATAACTTTCAAAACAAAATAAATCCAAAAAATTCTGACGTCGAAACCTGTATGGCAGCTTGAGATGAAAGCGTTTGCAAATAATCTTTTTTATGATGCACTCTTTCTATGTCGGAAGGGTGTTTTTTATTGGATTTATCCTTTGACGGTTCCCGTGTAACTTTGATTTTCGGCATTAACGATTATAGGAAAAACATATGATTAAATTCGCAATTTACGGAAAAGGAGGGATCGGAAAATCCACCCTCTCTTCAAATCTGAGTGCGGCCTTTGTAAAGAAAGGCTTAAGAGTCATGCAGATAGGGTGCGATCCCAAAGCGGATTCCACTTCTCTTTTGTGTCCGAAAGAAAAAATAACTTCCGTACTCGATCTGGTAAGAAGTTCTAAACCCTTTACTCTTCAGGACATGGTAAAAGAGAGCGAATCCAAAGTGTTCTGCGTCGAAGCGGGCGGTCCCGTACCCGGGCTCGGATGTGCGGGAAGAGGCATCATAAACGCACTCGAATCTCTTGAAAACAAGGGCGCATACGATTATTACAAACCGGACGTGGTTATCTACGACGTACTCGGAGACGTCGTCTGCGGCGGTTTTACGATGCCCATGAGAAAAGGATTTGCGGATAAGGTGTATATTGTGACATCGGGCGAAAAAATGTCCGTATACGCAGCCGCAAATATCGCGATGGCAATCGAAAATTTCAAAAAAAGAGATTACGCCAAACTCGGCGGAATTATTTTAAACTGCAGGGGTGTCGAAAACGAACTCGAAAATGTCGAAACCCTCGTTAATGACTTTAACACCAAGCTTTCGGCCGTAATTCCCAGAAGCCCTCTTTTCGCCGAAGCCGAAGCGAAAGGAAAAACAATTGTTGAACTTTTCCCCGAAAGCGATGTATGCAAATCCCTTCTGGAACTTGCCGACAGTATTATCGAAGATTTTAAATAAAATATGTTAAAACAGATTTCTTTAAACGAAAACAAAATACCCGAAGGCGTCAGAATTTCCGAAATTGATTTTGACAATCCTTTTTACGACGGACTCCATTACAACCCTCCCGCAAGAGGAGTATGGAATATCGTCCATACCGGCATGCTCATTCCCGAAGCGCATCAGATATACGTTTGTGCCCAGGGGTGTCTTCGCGGTGTAATTTTAACCGCCGCGGAAATGAATCGCATGGAAAACATGAGCTGGGTCGCACTTCGCGAAAAGGACATGTGGAACGGCGAAATGGAATCGAGAGTAATCGAGGGCTGTTCACATATCGTGGACGAAATGGAAAAACACCCCAAATGCATTCTTGTTTATTTAAGCTGCATGCATTTGTTCGAAGGATGCGATTTTAAAGTAATCGCCGCCGAACTTGAAGAAAGATATCCCGACATCGACTGGGTTGACTGCTACATGACCCCCACGATGCGAAAAACTTTCGAACCCGATGTCATGATGAAAAAAAGCCTCTATTCTCCGATCAAAAAACTTGATTGCGACGAAAAATACATCGGTCTTATCGGGTGCGACCGCGCCACGGATAAAACTTCGGAAATTTATTCGCTCTTAAAAGAAGCAGGCTGCAAAATGTGGGAGATAACCGAATGCAAAACTTACGAAGATTACCTCTCACTCGGAAAGGCTTCTCTTCTTATCTCCTATCTTCCCGTTGTCGGTTACGCTTCGTCCGATCTGACCAAGAGACTGGGCATAGCGCATCTTCCGATGGATTTAAGTTACGATAAAGATGAAATAACTGCCAATCTTAATGCTTTTGCATCTTCTTTGGGTCTTGACGAAAAAACCGTCGAAAAAATTACGGATATAACAAAAAAAGAAGCCGACGACTCCATGAAAAGAGCTTTGGAGACCATCGGCTCTTCTCCCATAGCAATCGATGCTTCCGCAACACCCAGACCCATCGGTCTCGCATTGCTTTTAACCGAATACGGATTTAACGTTAAGCGCGTATATACGGATGCTTTCAACAAAAAAGAAAGAAATGCTTTTGAAAAGTTATGTAAACTAAATCCCGACATCGAGATCTATCCTTCCATGGATCCTTTAATGTTAAATGCCGATCTTGAAACAAAAATCGGAGAATCCGAATATTTGTGCATCGGACAAAAAAGCGCATATTTTTGCCAGACAGGAAAATTCGTAAACATCATCGAAGGCGGCGGAATGTACGGCTTTGACGGAATAAGGCATCTTGGCGAAATGATGACGGATGCATTTTTAAACGAAAAAGATTTGAAATTAACCATATCATACAAAGGATTGGAGTGTGAAAGCTGCCTATGAATCAGACCGCAAGAATCATTTCGATATATGCCGCGGATACATCGGGCGTTTGCTCCGCTTTGTACGAATACGGCGGAATGACCGTTATTCATGATGCGTCCGGCTGCAATTCCACATATACGACCCATGACGAACCCAGATGGTATGACAAAAAGAGCATGATGTTCATTTCGGGTCTTACCGAAAAAGACGCCGTAATGGGAAACGATGACAAATTCATTGACGACCTTGTTATAGCCGCAAACGAATTAAAACCCGCGTTCATCGCTCTTTGCGCTTCCCCTCTTCCCGCCATGATAGGAACGGATCTTGATGCCATTGCATATGCGGTTGAAAGCGAAACTGATATTCCGTCTTTTTGCGTAAAAACAAACGGAATGAATTCGTATATTTACGGAGCCGGGAATGCATTCCTTGATTTGGCCAAAAGGTTTATCGATAAAAACATGTCCCATAAAACGGACAGATTAAAAGTAAATCTTCTCGGACTGACTCCTCTGGATTTCCCAAAGACCGAATACGTTAATTCCTTAAAATCCTTCATAAAAGAATCCGGAATGGAATTAAACGCTTCAATCGGAATGGAGACATCGCTTATTGACATACAAAAAATCGCCGATGCCGATGTCAACCTGATTCTTTCTTCGTCGGGAAAACTTCTGGCGGATTATCTTTTCGAAGAATACAACATTCCTTTCGTCAAAGGCGTACCCTACGGAATAAAATTCAGCGAACATATTAAAGAATGCCTTTATAAAGCGGGTGCGGAGAAAATCAATATCGATGCCACAAAATCATTAAGAGAAGAAGGAAGTACCGCAATACTCGGAGAAAGCATTCTCTCCGCTTCTCTTGCAAGTGCCGTTCTTTCGGATTACGGAATCAAAGCAAATGTTTTGGAGACGGTCGGCGACGGGGATTTCGATGTTTTAAAGCCTTTTGATTTATCCTGCGACGACGAAAAAATACTTGAAGGCGAGCTTGAAAAATACGAATGCATCATAGGCGATCCTTTGTTTAAACCGATATGCAAAAACAAAAAATTCATCGCACTTCCCCACGAAGCATTCTCGGGAAGGTGTTTTACGAAGAACGCACCGAATATGATAAACAGAAAAATAGAAATATTTTAAAATATTTTTTCAAACGGAGACACACATGATTAAGATAGCTGTTTACGGAAAAGGCGGCATAGGCAAATCGACCGTCACTTCCAATCTTTCGGCCGCATTGGCGCATCTTGGAAAAAGAGTCATACAGATAGGCTGCGATCCCAAAGCGGATTCAACCGCCAATCTTTTATCCGGAAATCCCGTATTTCCCGTTATGAATTACATGAGGGATTTTGACAGGGAACCCGAATCACTTGAAGAAATTTCAAAGGTCGGATTCGGAAACGTGCTTTGCATCGAAACCGGCGGACCCACTCCGGGACTCGGCTGTGCCGGAAGGGGCATCATTACAACTTTCTCTCTTCTTGAAGAACTGAATCTTTTTGAAAAATACAAACCCGACGCCGTTCTGTACGACGTACTCGGAGACGTTGTCTGCGGAGGATTTGCGGCGCCCATAAGAGAAGGTCTCGCAAGCAAGGTCATAATCGTAACCTCCGGCGAAAAGATGGCTCTTTATGCGGCAAACAACATAAACAGTGCCGTGGAGAATTTCAGGGAAAGAAGTTATGCAAGCGTAAGGGGAATCGTTTTTAACAGAAGAAATGTTTTAAACGAGGAAGAAAAAGTTTTTGAATTCGCCAAAAGCCGCAATCTCGAAATAATAGCGGATATCCCGAGAAGCGATGACATCATCCGTTTCGAAGACGAGGGAAAAACCGTAATCGAGGGCGATCCGACTCTTGACGTGAGCAAACGTTTTCTCGACCTTGCATCGCTTCTTATCGAGGAAGACGAAAAAGAAAACAATTAATTAAAGGATTATTAATGAGCAAAGCTTTTTATCAGACAGCCAAAGAAATAATACAAAACGGATATGATTCTCTGACTGCGGAACAGGTTTCCAATAAGCATTTGATTTACTCGTCTCCCGCAACACTCTCCTTTAACTCGCCCGGAGCCAAAGGATACGGTGTAAAACGTGCGGGCCTTGCGGTACCCGAATCCGTAATGCTTCTCGTTTCGCCTTCATGCTGCGGAAGAAACACATCGCTTTTTAAAAGTTCGCCGGAATATAAAAGCCGTTTCTTTTTCCAGCTTCTTGACGATACCGACATCGTTACCGGCAGACATTTGATGAAAATAAACGATGCATGCGGCGAAATTCTCTCATCTCTTGAAAAAAGACCTTCGGCGATAATGATATGCATAACATGCGTTGACGCTCTTCTCGGTACGGATATGGAGCGAATCTGCCGAAAAGTCACAGAAACTCATTCAATTCCCTGCGTTGCATGTTATATGTATGCCTTGACGAGGGAAAAAAGGCTCTCTCCCATGGCTTACGTAAGAACAAGCGTATATTCTCTTTTGGAAAAGCAAAAAAGAGAAAGCAAAGACATGAACATAATGGGATTTTTCTCTCCCTTAAACGATCGAAGCGAGATTTATCCTCTTTTGAAAAATGCGGGAATCGAAAACATCAGGGAACTTGCAAGATGCAAAAAATTCGAGGATTACAAAGAGCTTTCGAAGGCGAATTTCAATCTTTTGCTTAATCCGGAAGCCCGGCATGCGGCACAGGATATGCAAAAGCGTTTAAACATTCCTTTTATCGAAATGCTAAGGCTCTATAGGATTGACAAAATACACAATCAATATATGCTTTTGGGCAATGCTCTCGGAATAAATATCGACGATCGAAAATATTACGAAGAAGCCGAAAAAAGAATTGCCGATTTTAAAAACAAATACGGCGAAATCAGATTTGCTGTCGGCGAAATATTAAACGGCGATGCGATTGAAATCGCATTAATGCTCGCAAAAGAAGGTTTCAGGGTTGAATGCGTTTTCGCAACGATCGGAGAACTTAATTACAGATTCCTAAAAACCCTTTCGGAAGTAAGTCCCGAAACAAAAATTTATTCCAATCTGTCTCCGACGATGCTTAATTACGAAAAAGACGATATCGACTGTTATATCGGTTCGGACTGTCTCTATTATTTCCCAGACAAACCGGGTATCGAATGGTGTGAAGAAACCGAGCCCTTCGGGTATCGCGGCGTAATCGATTTGTTTGATGCATTGGATAAAGTATTGAGGTAATTGCATGAAAAAATTCTTGAAATATATGTCTCCTTTTGCACCGGATCAATCGGGCGCATGCGGTGTCTTTTACGAACTCGGGGGTCTTATCGTAATCTGCGATGCGGGCGGATGCGCGGGTAATATCTGCGGATTCGACGAACCCAGATGGTTTGACAAAAAAAGCGCCGTCTTCTCTGCGGGATTAAGAGATATGGACGCAATCATGGGAAGGGATGACAAACTGATTGAAAAACTCTCGACGGCATATGAGCAATTAGGCGGAAATTTTGCGCTCATCGTTTCAACACCCGTTCCCGCGATTATCGCAACAGATCTTCGTTCTCTTGAGATAATGGGCGAAAAAAAGCTTGGAATCCCCTGCATTGCACTCGATTCGACCGGAACAAATTATTACGACTCGGGCGAGGAAAAAGCCTGGTTAAGACTTTTTGAGACTTTTGCGAAAGAATCTTTCGAAAAAATCGAGAAAAAAACAGCAATTATCGGTGCCACTCCGATTGAAACGGGATTTAAAAACGCCGATTCGCTGAAAAAAATGTCGGAAGAATGTGGTTTACATAATGTAACAATCTATTCCATGGGAAGTACTCTCGAAGACGTTAAAAAGGCTTCGGAATGCGAAAAAAACATTGTTATATCGCCTGCGGGATTAAAAGCAGCAAATTTTCTTAAAAACAAATTCGGCATTCCTTATGAAATCTCATATCCTTTTATCCCGAAGGACATTGTCGAAGAGGCAAAAAAATATTCCGGCAAAAACATACTCATCATTCATTCGCAGTTTGCCGCTAACGAATTAAGAAAAGAAATCGGATGCATAGAGAAAATAAAATGTGCGACGTTTTTCTTGCAGGATAGGGATTATTCTCTTCCCGGAGATATTAAATTAAACGGCGAAGACGATCTTTTCGAATCCGTAAAAAACCAAAATTTCGATCTTATTATCGCCGATTCCGATACCCTGCCCCTTTTAAAAGCGGCGGGCTTTGACAAAGATTTTATCGACTATCCGGAATTTGCGCTATCGGGAAGAATTTTCGATTAAATCCGACAAATTATAATTTGGAGAAACATTTTGAAAACATGTGTAATAAGAGTGTACGGTATCGTTCAGGGCGTCGGTTTTCGCCCCTTTGTAAGCCGCACATGTCTTGACAACAATATAAAAGGGAGTGTGGCAAACAAAGGCTCCTATGTCGAAATTCACGCACAGGGCGAATCGCTTGAACCTCTGTTTGACGCCTTATCCCACAACCCTCCCAAAAGATCCGTAATCCTCGAAATAATACATACTTTTGAGGATGAGGATGCGTACGATTCTTTTGAAATCATCGAAAGCGAAAAGGAAGAAGGAGACATATTCGTATCCCCCGATATCGCCATATGCGAAGAATGCAAAAAGGAATTGTACACGCCGGGCGACAAAAGATATCTGCATCCTTTTATCAATTGCACGAATTGCGGTCCTAGACTGACCATACTCGATTCAATGCCCTACGATCGCGAAAGAACAAGCATGGGCGAATTCGAAATGTGCGATTATTGCAAAAACGAATACATCTCCCCCGCTTCAAGAAGATATGACGCGCAACCCGTATGCTGTAACGAATGCGGACCGAGCTTTTATCTTTTTGACAAAGATATTCTTAAAAACCCCGATTATCTGTCCCGTAAAAAGGACGCCTTATACAATTCGGATTCTTCGTTATCGGATTTTGCGAAAGCAATCGGAAGCGATGCGATAACAAAGGCAAGAGAATCGATAATCGAAGGTAAAATAGTTGCAATAAAAGGCATCGGAGGTTTTCATCTTGCATGCGATGCGACAAACGAAGAAGCCGTAGGGCGCCTTCGAATGTTAAAAAAGAGACCTATGAAACCCTTCGCCGTAATGATGGATTCCCTCGATACGATCAAAACGTATTGCAAAGCAAACGAATCGCAAAAAGAATTGCTTACCGGTCATCAAAAACCGATTGTATTGTTAAAAAAGAAGGATGAAAACGATTTGAAAAAACCGCTTGCACCCTCTCTTGCACCGGACAATCCGACACTCGGAGTAATGCTTCCGTATGCGCCGATTCAGCTTCTTTTGTTCGATTACAACGACAATTTGAATATGCCGCGCGCCCTTGTCATGACTTCCGGAAACGCATCCGGCGCACCGATTTGCAGAACGGACGAGGATGCTTTAAACGAGATATCATCCTTTGCGGATTATATTCTTTCCAACAACAGAAAAATACGTTTAAGGTGCGACGATACCGTAACGGACTTTTTCGAAGATAAACCCTACATGATAAGAAGGTCCAGAGGATTCGCGCCCCTTCCCGTAATGATTTCATCCAAAAACAAAGGATGTGTTTTGGCAATCGGCGGTGAATTGAAAAACACTTTCTGCATAGCAAAAGATTCAATGTTCTATCCTTCGGCATATATCGGAGACATGGAAGATTTGCGAAGTGTCGATGCATTAAAAGCATCAATCGTTCGTATGGAAACGCTTCTTGAAGCAAAGCCATCGCTGATTGTTTGCGACATGCATCCTCTCTATCACACGACCGAGGTTGCAAAAGGTATAAATCTCCCTCTTTTGACCGTTCAGCACCACTATGCGCATATTCTTTCGTGCATGGCGGAAAACGATTACCTTGATGACGTAATCGGGGTTTCGTTTGACGGAACGGGCTACGGAGAGGACGGCACGATATGGGGCGGCGAAATATTAAGATGCGGCCTCAAAGATTATGAAAGATTATCTTTTGTCGCGCCCTTCATACAATCGGGCGGAGATATTTCCGCAAAAGAAGGCTGGCGAATAGCGGCATCGATTTTAAGAGAAATATCCGATGAAGGTTTAAAAATCGCACTTAATCTGAAACTTTGCGAGAAAGCCGAATTCGAATTTCTGGCGCAAATGGCCGAGAAGAACATAAACAGCGTTAAATCGACAAGCGCCGGAAGACTCTTTGATGCCGTAAGCGCAATCCTTTCGATAAGACGCTCTTCGACTTTCGAAGGCGAAGCCTCGACATCACTCATGTTCGCCGCAATGCGTTTCGAGGAAAAAAGCAAAGAAAAATCGGTTGATATCTTTTCCGATTTAGAACCGATAAAAGGAAATGTTTTAAATACAAACGAGCTTGTTTTAAGAATAGCCAAAGCATATCTTGAAGGCGAAGACAAAGATTTTCTTGCATATGCGTTCCATGATGAGCTCTCTTCGATGATTGCTCTAAAATGCAGTCTTTGTTCCAAGGAAACAGGCATTAAAACCATCGCTTTAAGCGGCGGCGTATATCAAAACATTCTTCTTTTGAAACTTACAAAAAGAAAGCTGAAAGAATACGGATTGAATGTGATTCACCATAACCTCATTCCTCCCAATGACGGGGGAATCGCCCTCGGGCAGGCGCTCTACGGTTTGTCGCATTTAAACGAAGATTTAAATTAGGAGGATTATAAATATGTGTGTAGGTTTACCCGCAAGAGTCGTAAGCGTTAATGACGGTACGGCCATTATCGATGCAAACGGCGCAAAAAGAGACGTTCGCGCGGAACTTCTCGACGATCTCGAACCCGGCGATTACGTAATGGTTCACGCCGGCGTTGCCATCGCAAAAATCAATTCCGATGACGAAAGCGAAGGAAGCGAAGTCATGGGACTTTTATCAATTTAATCTTAAGAACGGAAAATAATCATGAACGAAGTAATAGAAAAAGCCAGAGAAATAATTACGGGGTATGACGGTCCGAAAGTCAGAATAATGGAAGTCTGCGGTACCCATACCCATGAAATATTCAGACAGGGAATAAGAAGCCTCCTGCCCGAAAACATCGATTTGATCTCGGGTCCGGGTTGTCCGGTTTGCGTAACGCCCGTCGGATTTATCGATGAAGCGATTTTCCTTGCAACCGAAAAGAACTGCCTTATTACCACTTTCGGAGATCTTATCAAAGTTCCCGGAACCGAAATGAATCTCGCAAAAGCCAGAGCAAACGGTGCAAAAATCCGTCCCGTTTACTCTCCCGACGATGCGGTTGAACTCGCAAGGGAAAATCCTGACGAAGACGTTGTTTTTCTTTCCGTGGGATTCGAAACCACAACTCCTTCATCCTGCCTTGCGGTCAAAAAAGCAAAAGAACTTAATTTAAATAATTTCTCTATCCTTACCGCCAACAAATCGATGCCAAACGCCTATCTTAAATTAAAAGGAAGCGCCGACGCATTTATATATCCCGGTCATGTAAATGCAATAACCGGTAATGCGGTATGCAAAAGCCTTAAAGACAAAGGCGTATCCGGAGTTGTTGCGGGCTTTACCGCAACCGAACTTATGAGTGCGCTTGCCGTTACAATCGAAATGTTAAAAAAGGGCGAGCCATTCTTTGTAAACTGTTATCCCAGAGTGGTTAAAGACGAAGGAAACCCTGCGGCAATTAAGCTTATGGACGAAGTAATGGAACTTTGCGATACCCAGTGGAGAGGGCTTGGAATTATCGAAAAATCCGGTATGAAATTAAAGGAAGAATTTGCCGATTTCGATTCGAGAATAAAATACAATATTCCGGCAATCGAAGGAAAGCCCAATCCCGGATGCAGATGCGGCGAAGTTTTACAGGGTCACTGCAAACCTTCCGACTGCCCCCTTTTCGGAAAAATATGCACTCCCCTTCATGCAATAGGAGCATGCATGGTATCCGATGAAGGCGCATGTTCGGCTTATTATCAATACAATCAAATGTAAGAAGACAAAAATAAGAAAGGTATAATCATATGGAAAACATTATCACTTTGGCTCACGGGTCGGGAAGCATTCAGACTTCGGAACTTATCGACAGCATATTCAAATCGAATTTTGACAATCCGTATTTAACCGCCGACGATGCTGCCGTTTTATCTCTCGAAGAAGGAAAAATCGCCATGTCCACCGACGGCTTTATAGTTTCTCCTTACGAATTTCCCGGGGGAAATATCGGAAAGCTCGCCATCTGCGGCAGCGTAAACGATATAGCATGCATGGGAGCAAAACCCAAATACCTTACATGCTCTTACATTATCGAAGAAGGTTTTCCCGTTGAAGAACTCGAAAAAATCGCAAAATCCATGGGCGAAACCGCAAGAAAAGCCGGAATACTTATTGTTGCGGGAGATACGAAAGTCGCAGGCAAAGGTCAGGTAGATAAAATATTTATCACTACAACCGCCGTCGGAAATATTGTCGATGGCGTCAATACATCGGGATCTTTCGCAAAACCCGGGGATAAAATCATCGTATCGGGCGATATCGGAAGACACGGCTGCACGATTCTTCTTGCAAGAGGAGAATTCAATATAGATGCGGACATAACAAGCGACTGCGCACCGTTATGGAGCAATATAGAAGCGGTATTTAACGAAACAAAGGATATTCATGTAATAAGAGATGCGACAAGGGGCGGTGTCGGAACCGTTCTTTACGAAATAGCAAAACAAAGTAACGTCGGAATTTCCATAAACCACGAATCGATTCCCATCGATCCCGGTGTAAAGGGAGTATGCTCGATGTTGGGACTTGAACCCCTGTATCTGGCATGCGAAGGAAGACTCGTATTCTTCGCACCCGCCGAGGTTGCGGATAAAGTATTAAATGCGTTAAGAGCGTGCGAAAATTCAACAAATGCAGCAATCATCGGAGAAGTTACCGGGGACAATGTCGGAAAAGTAATACTCAATACGGCGGTAGGCGCCAAAACGATTCTCTCCCGTCCGAGCGGAGAACTGCTTCCGAGAATATGTTAAACAAACAAAAAACTGTGGTTTAAACCACAGTTTTTTTATTTCGTATAAATCGTCTTTAAAATGTTTCGTCGTTAAGTTCCGAATAAACGTTTTTGAATGCATTTTTTTCAATTAATTCAAGCATAACTTTTACAATCTCGGGATCGAATTGTTTGCCCGAACCTTCTCTTAATTCATTTACGATTTTTTCGGTCGAAAACGCTTTTCTGTAGCATCTGTCGGAATTCATTGCGTCAAACGAATCGGCTACGCAGATGATTCTGGCCACAAGAGGGATTTTGTGTCCGGCCAAACCTTCGGGATAACCTGTTCCGTCATATCTTTCGTGATGGTATCTCGCACCCTCCACAATGCTCGGAATCGAACTGAAATCCTTAAGAATCGTGGCACCGTTCGTGGTATGGGTTTTAATCACATCCATTTCCTCTTTGGTCAGCTTTCCGGGTTTATTCAATATCGCATCGGGAATATTGATTTTACCGACATCATGCAAAAGCGCAATATAATAAATATTATCGAGATCTTCCACGTCAAATCCGATTCTCTTGGCAATCTTTCTGGTGTAATAAGCCACACGGATCGAATGACCTCTTGTATAAGCATCCTTCGCATCGATGAAATTGGTGAAGGTTTTCATTGACTGGATGATAATCTTTCTGTCGTGTTCCTGTCTTATCTGATACTGTTTTTCTTTTAAAGCTATGGCAATATTGAGAATCAGGAAAATCAAAAGAAGAAAGATTATCGCAAACAACAGATACAAAAGCGGATAATCTGT
This sequence comes from Lachnospiraceae bacterium, assembly GCA_017613435.1. GTDB lineage: Bacteria > Bacillota > Clostridia > Lachnospirales > Lachnospiraceae > UBA3766. The sequence goes on from JAGADU010000078.1 coordinate 20,720, forward strand.
AATCTTAGCTTCGGGTTTTGCCTTTAATACAAAATTCTCGGGCTGATAATCCCCTTTGGTAAAAAGAATGAATCCGAATGTAATATTACCTTTAGGATCGATATGATCGTTAAATCCCTGATCGGGCGTATTTATTATGGTAATGGAGCCGTCTTCGTTCTCGTTGATTGTAATATTCCAGGAATCCGTAATCTTTGCGTCCTCGGGAAGCGTGAGCGTTACCGACCAGTCAATGACTCTGTTGACGGTGTTGTTGTAAAGCGTCACATCGTATTGTTTCGCATGATATCCGCCTTCTTCCCAGCCTTTTGAAGCGGGCATCTCTATAAACATTTGTGTATTTGCCTTATCATAAACAAACCCGTTTTGCTCTGTATTTATTTTCGGAACGGAATTAACGAGAATAAAAAGATACAAAAAACCTGCAACGGTCAGAAAAACCGTCGCAAGACTGACTATCAAAACTGTTTTTCGGTTGCCTAACATCGTTTTCCCCTTTTAATCAAACCTAAAAACACTTTATTCGTTTTAATACAAAGATATTTTATCACAATTTTAAAAATAGTTAATATAATTTGCGATTTTACGAAAAAAATTTTAAAAGAACGCTTCAAATCACCCTTTTTATTGACTTTTACATTCTCTGGTTTTACACTATTAGAGGTAAAAATTTTGTTGAAAAGAGGTCTTTTAATGGAACGTATTTACATTGAAAATGTCAAAGAATACGCTGATAAGGAAGTATCTCTTGCCGGTTTCGTGGACAATTACAGAGACGGCAAGGCAATGGCTTTCATCGTGCTTAAAGATATTACGGGCAGAGTTCAGATTACAATCGAAAAAGAACTCCATCCCGACTGGGAAGAAATGCTCGCAAAAATCACTCCCGATTCGGTAGTGAAAGTAACGGGCAAAGTGCTTTTAAGCGATTTCGTAAAACTCGGGGGCGTAGAAATCATTCCCTCTTCCATCGAAATCGAATCCGTGGCATCCGCTCTTCCCATCGCCAGAGAATATATTCCCGCAACAAAGAAAAAAGCTGCCGTAGAGCGTTCTTCCATCGATCAGAGAATCGATTACAGATGGATTGATTTGAGAACGGATCAGAATCAGCTTATGTTCAAAGCTCAGACTGCTTTAACCGCTGCGCTTCGAGAATTTTTGCTCGAAAAAGACTTTATCGAAATTCATACACCCAAGCTTATTGCTGCGGCATCGGAATCCGGTGCGGACGTTTTCAGACTCGATTACTTCCCCAACTACAACCTTCCGAATGCTTATCTTGCGCAAAGCCCTCAGTTCTACAAACAGATGGCAATGGCTTCGGGATTCGAAAAAATATTCGAAGTGGGACCCGTTTTCAGAGCGGAAAAATCCTTCACAAGCAAGCATGCTACCGAATTCACGTGTTTCGACCTTGAATTCAGTTACATCAACGGCTGCGAAGACGTTATGAAAATGGAAGAAAACCTCATTGCTTATGCTCTTACAAAAGTTAAGGAAAAATACGGCGATAAAATAAAGGAACTTTTCTCCACCGAAGAATTCGATGCCGAAGTTATAGTTCCTTCCACTCCTTTCCCCAGAGTAAAACTCGCGGATCTTTACGATGCTCTCGAAAAGGAATACGGCTACACGGTTCCCGACTCCGAAAAGGGCGATCTTACAACCGATGCCGAAAGACTCAGTTACCAGTGGGTTAAGAAGCATTACAATCACGAATTCCTTTTCATCACCGATTACAGTGCCGAAAAGAGAGCTTTCTATCACATGAGAGACGAAAAAGGCGTTCCTCAGGGATATGACTTAATCTGGCGCGGCGTTGAAATCACAACGGGTGCGCAGCGTGAGCACAGATACGATGTATTAAAGGCTCAGGCGGATGAGAAGGGACTTACCGAAGACGTTAAATTCTATCTTGAATTCTTCAAATACGGATGTCCTCCTCACGGCGGATTCGGTCTGGGAATCGACCGTCTTACAATGCTTCTTCTCGGACTTCCCATAAAGGAAGCAATGTTCCTCTTCAGAGGTCCTTCGCATCTTACACCTTAATGATTATTTTAAAGAATATAAAAAGGCTGTTTCGTCAACAGCCTTTTTTCTTTACCTGTTCTTCGGATTGAATTTTTTGTATTCTTTCGCAAGCATCGAAATTTCCTTTTTCATCGCATGATTCCGTCTGTTTTCCTCACCGAGATTTTTGAAAAGTTCATACCTCTTTCTTGATAATTTTCCGCTTTCGATCGCTTCCTTAATCGCACATCCGGGTTCGCTTTCATGCCTGCAGTTGCTGAATTTGCAATATCTTTCAAGTTCCCTTATATCCGAAAAAGTATTGTCGATGCCATCCTCATTCTCTGCCATTCCGACTTCCCTCATGCCGGGAGTATCGATAACGCATACCCCGTTTTTAAGTACAATCATCTGTCTGTGGGTCGTTGTATGCCTGCCTTTCGAATCGTCCTCTCTTATTTCGGAAGTCTTCATAATCTCTTCTTTTGCAATCGCATTTATAAGTGTGGATTTGCCGGCGCCGGACGAGCCCATGAGGCATATCGTATTGCCCGGCTCAAAATATTCTTCGAGTTCGTCAAGCCCGATATCGAGTATCGCGGATACCGCATGGACTCTTATCTTTTCGGAAATCGTTTCTACTTCGCTTACATATCTTCCGACATTGTTGCAAAGATCAGATTTCGTCAGAATAACAACGGGAATGCTGTTTCCTTCAAATGCAATGCTTGCATATCTTGCTATTCGGTTAAAGCTGTAATCGTCGTTTAACGAAGTCACTATAAAAGTATAATCCGCATTTGCGACCATGTACTGCATCACAGCCGTTTTTGCCTGATCCGGTCTTTTAAGGGTGCTTGTCCTCTCGCATACCGAAAGAATGGTTGAATCCCCCGTACGATTGTAAAGAAAAGTCACATAATCGCCTACAAGGGGGTAATTCTTTTGAGCATCTTCGTAAAAACTTCCTTTGAGTTTGGCCCTTAATTCTTCTTCGAAAAATCTGATTTTAAAACTGTTTTTCCTGACTTCGCATATTCTTCCGAGCCTCTCTTTGTGAAGCCATTGCGCCGATAGTTTAAGAGGTTTGTAATACGGAAAATTCTTCGTATATTCTCTTATTTCTTCCTCATCTTCGCATTCCGCGAATACGGGTGACTCAAAAAAAGTTCCGTGTATTTCCTCAAAGCTTTCGTTTAAAGGATATGCCATAAAAGCATCCGAATTGCCGAAATCCGGATGAATTATTCCGAACAAATCGCAGGTTTTAAAGCCGAGTCTCGGGTAATAACCGGGCTCTCCGCATATGACGATTCCGCTGTACCCCTCCTCCCTCGAAAGTTTAATCAATTCCTCGGTCAGAGCTTTGCCCACTCCCATCGAAAAACAACTCGGTTCGACGGCAAGCGGTCCGAAAGTCAATACTTCGTGTTCTTTTTCATTATCGACTACCTTTGCTTTTGATGCAAAAATCGCACCTGCAATCTTTCCGTCGATCTCCGCCACCCTGCTTAATTCGGGGAGGTAGTCCGGGCTTTCCCTCAATTTATGCACCAATAAATGTTCGTTGCATCCCGGGTCGTGAATATTCCAGAATGCTCTTAAAACCATATGTTCGGTATTGTAATAATCTTCTTTGTTTTCTTTTCTTAAAAAAATATTGTTCAATGTCTTTTTCTCCTTTGAATAAATGCACGGGCAATAAAAAAAGCCCTTCAACAAACAGTGTTCATTGTACAAAGGCCTCAAAAAACATATATTAAATAAAAAAACCGCGACTTCTTATGCCACGGTTAAAAAAGCATATCAAAAAAAATCAGATATGATAAACCGAGGTCTTCATACAATATTCATTAATAGTATAAAATTTTACCAAGCTCATAAAACAAGACCTCTCTTTCGTAAAAAATTTATCATGTTGATTCTAACAGACAAAACATATGAAGTCAACCTTCGTTTTAAAAATCAAAAATGCTCATCTGCTTTTCCCTCTCGGGAAATTCGTTCATATACGAAAAAATATCGTCGGGTTTATACATTATACCGTTCTTTTGACAAATGTTTTGCAAAAGTTTAACCAGTTCTCCCGAATTTGGACTCTCAAGTTCGTACGAATTGCCGTAGGTTTTTATATAACGCTCCTTCAGACCGGGGAAATGCATGTCCAACGCATCATAATAATATTCCCTGTCGCCGTCCCGAAGCGTAAGTCCCATTCCGAAATCGATAATGCCTTTAACATTAACCCTTACGCATTCGTTTAATATCGGTAGAATGTTTTCCTTCGTGTCATTGATAAAAGGCAGAATCGGAGTCAGCCAAACTATCGTCGGAATTCCTCTTTTATTTATTTCTTCGAGAACTTCGATTCTCCTTTTTGTATTGCAGACATTCGGCTCAAGGATTTTGCACATATCGTCGTCGTATGTCGTAAGTGTCATCTCCACAACGCATTTTGCGTTTCTGTTAATATCGTCAAGCAAATCGATGTCTCTTAATATTCTGTCCGATTTGGTCTGAATCGCGAGTCCGAAACCGTATTTTTTTATTATTTCGAGGCATTTTTTCGTGATTTCCAATTCTTCTTCGCAATGCATATAAGGGTCAGACATCGATCCGGTACCTATCATGCATTTGCTTCTTTTGGATTTAAGAGCTTCTTCCAAAAGAATCGGAGCGTTTTGTTTTACTTCGACATCTTCGAATTTGTGTTTAAACTGATAACAATCGCTCCTTGAATCGCAATAAATACAGCCGTGGGTACACCCGCGGTATACATTCATTCCGACCCTTCCTCCGCTCTTATTCAATATTCCTTTGGCATTCACAAAATGCATATAATCAGACTCTCTCCTTAAAGAATTCGATTTCTTCACCGAGCGGTCCGAAGCAAAAAGCCATTCTTGCCAAAAATTCGGGTTCGGATTTAATCACGATGTCTTTGGGTTCGATGAATACTTCGTAGCCTGCTTCTTTAACCTTTTTTGCAATGCCGTCAACATCGTCGGTGGCAAAAGCTATATGGCGAAGAGCACCCTTGGTCTTTATTCCTTCGCCGTTACAAAAAATCTCGAGCATGCCGTTTCCGAAATCGATCATTACTCCCTCCGGCCATTCTCTTACAATCTTAAATCCGAGGATGTTTTGATAAAAATCCTTCGCTTTTTCGAATTCTTCTTTTTTGCCGCATTTAAGCGATATATGATGCATTCCTTTAATCATTTTATGCTTCTTTCTTATAATTCTTTTTCGTAACAAAAGAAATCCTGCTCGTACATATGAATCTCTCCGACATTTTTGTAACCGAAAGAATCATAGAGCCGAACCGCTTTTAAATTATAACGGTTCACCAGAATATGAATGCCCTTAAAGCCTCTTTTTCTTAATTCGTCGTCAATGTATTTAAGCATGATTTTTGCAATGCCCCTGCCCTGCATTTCGGGAAGAACCGCAATTCTCGCAAATTCCGCTTCGGGTTCCAGCTCTTTGTTCCAAAAAGGAAGTTTGTTGACTTCCTCGTCCTCTTCTATCGAAACCGCGCCTGCGATTTTCCCCTCTGTTTTAAGAACGAAAAGCGCGTTTCTCGACAAATCGAAATTAATCGTAAAATCCGAAGGATATTCTTCGCTCCAGGGGCATCCTTCGCGACCTAACTGCGCATGATACAAATCAAGCAGTTCTTTTCTGTCTCCTTCTTTGGCGAGACATATTTCGTAATCCATAATCTACCTCTGTTTTATTTGAATTTATACTGCATGAAATTTCCGTTTTTCTCAAATCCGAAATCGGTATAAAGCAGCACTCCCATATCCGATGCGGTAATCTGCACCGAGCCGCATCCGTAATTTTTCGCTTCCTCAACCACCCTTGACAAAAGTTCTTTCGCGATTCCCATTCTTCTGTAGGAAGGGTCCGTAAACATACTCGACAAAAGACCTATTCTTCCTGTCGGGCAGCTGAAATAAGGCGGTTTTTCGACAAATGACATACCGCTTGTTCCGACTATTTTATCCCCGTCCATGGCAAGCCACGAAACAAATGTTTTGTCGGACAAATGACGATTGTAATAATCCTTCAGTGCGGGAACAATATCTATGTCTTCCTTGGCGCCTTCTTCTCTAAGCTGTTTTATTCTCATGTCGATAAAAGTATCAAGATCTTCTTTTGTAAGTTTGCGATAATTAATCATTTTGGCCTCCTTACTGCAATTTAAGACGCATGTCTTTGTATTTTTGCTTTCTGTCTTCGAATCCTGTCTTTTTGTATATGGGATATCCTTCGTCGGTTGCGCAAAGGTCTATTCGACAGATTTTGTTTTCCTTTGCATATTCAATCATATTTTTGATAAGTGTCGAACAAATACCCCTTCCCCTGAATTCTTCCTCGGTATATACGCTTAAAACCTCGGAATCAAAGCCGTTTGGCAAAAAAGGATTCGCCGGTTTTTCGATTATAAGCAAATATGCGGCGGCAATCAGCTTATCGCCCTTTCTTGCGACAAAAGCAATAAGTTCCTTTCCGAGTCTTCTTTTAAAATAATCCGGAAGCTGCTCTTCCATGCATTTTCTTTCGTAATCCGTAATGCTTTTGAAATCATCAATCATATATGCGATTCTAAGCCTTACAAGTTCGTTTATGTCATTGATGTTTGCCGTATCAAAAATAATTTCTTCCATGGAAAAACCTCACAAAAACATTTTTACGTTTCATCTTTGTTTATAACGGAAACGTGAGTAAATCCGTTCGCCTCGTCGGGATATTCTTTTTCAAAATGCATTCCTATCGCTTCGGCGGTTTTATATGACGCTTCATTTGTATATTTGCAATAAGAATAAAGCGAGTGATAATCCGTATTTTCAAAAGCCCAGTCTCTTACTGCGGCGGCCGCTTCCTTGGCATAACCCTTTCTTTGACAGTCGCGTCGTATATGGTAACCGATTTCCGGAAGCATTTCGCCTTCTATGTTTTGCAGCGTCAGACCGCAGTCTCCGATCATTTCGTCATTCGATTTAAGACATACCGCCCATAAACCGAAGCCGTCTCTCTCATATCTTTTCATGTTTCGCTCAATCCAGTCCATGACGCGTTTTTCGTCAAAAACATAGGGATAATGCTTCATGATTTCTTCATCAGCCAATACCGCATAAAGAGCTTCGAAATCATCCGTATTCATTTCGCGAAGATACAGTCTTTTTGTTTCGATTATCTTTATCACTTTTTATTCCCCCGTATATTCGAGCATGCACACGGTTTCGCAATGATACGTGCTCGGGAACAAATCGGTCAGACAGAGTTTTTTTATCATGTAACCTTTATCGTAAAAGAACGAAAGATCCCTTGCGAGACTCGAAGGTTTGCACGAAACATATACTATCCTTTTTACGCCGTAATTCAATATCTTCTCCAAAGCTTTGGGATTGATACCGTCACGGGGCGGGTCGAGTATTATATAATCGGGAAGAACTTTTATGTCATCAAGGCATTTAAGCACGTCTCCCGCAATAAATTCACAATTCGAAATGCCGTTTCTTTCGGCACTCTCCCTTGCCGCAGCTACCGCTTCCTCTACTATTTCAACGCCCACGGTTTTGCTTGTTGCGCCCGATATTAACTGCGCTATCGTTCCGGTTCCGGTATAAAGATCGTATACAACGGGTTTGTTCGAAACATCGAAAAGCAAATAATCCTTAACCTTCGAATAAAGAATTTCCGCAGCGAGAGAATTGTTTTGAAAGAAAGAAAAAAGAGATATTTTAAATCTTAATCCGAGCAGTTCTTCTTCAAAATAATCCCTTCCGTAAAGGATAATTTTGCCTTCGTCCCTTACAGCATCCGCAAGGCAGTCGTTGTTGACATGAAGAATACCCGCAAATGTTCCCTTGGTCTTTATATTCAAAAGACTGTTTTTCCAGTCGTTTAAAACCGCCGTCCATTTTTCTTCGTCAAAATAATTGATCCACTGCGAAGAAGTAACAAGGAAAACGAGTATTTCCCCGGTCTTTCTTCCCTTTCTCACACAAAGATGTCTTAATACTCCTTCATGTGTCATTTTGTGGAAAAACGGCAGATTGTATTTCTCGAAAAATTCTTTGGTTACCCTTAATATGCTTCTGTAATCCTCATCGACTATGTTGCATTCAAAAGTATTGACAACGTCATAGGTACTGCCTCTTTTGTGCATTCCGAGGGCAAGAGGACCGCCTTTGTATTCGTCTCCGAACGAAAATTCCATTTTGTTTCTGTATTCGCTCTCGTCGATGCTGCCCAAAATCCCTTCATATGCTTCATCAATATCCGCTGCATTTTCGCCGAGGGATTTTTTTAACATATCAAGGATTTGTTTTTCTTTGATTTTAAGCTGGCTTTTGTACGGAAAAGTCTGATAAGTGCATCCGCCGCATTCGCGAAAATGCGGACAGGGGATTGCGGTTTCCTCGGGTGATCTTTCAAGTATTTCCCCAAGTCTTGCTTCCAAAAGTCCGTGCTTCTTTTTGTTTATCACGCCTCTGACTTTTTGCCCGATAATCGCATTTTTAATTTTTATGTCAAAAATTTCGCCGTCTTCTTCGACGGTTACGTGTCCGATATTCGGAAAATCGTATTTGGTTACGTATCCTTCGATCGTATCGCCCTTTTTCATTCTGTCTCCATACACAAATTTCGCCGGTAGAAGGACTGCCGGCGAATTGTCATTTATATTTATTCAATCAATTAAGCATTTGCTTTTTCGGAATCTGCGTTTGATGCATCGTTTGTTTCCCCTGCAAGGGGTTCCGTTACGGGTCCCTCCGAAAAATCTTGTGCCGAAGCGCTTGCTTCCAAAGGTTTTGCTTCATTGTTTGCCGCTGCCGCGGGATTATCGTTTATAACATTCGTATCGGTATTAACAGAAGCCAGCTCTGCAATGTTAACCGCGGGTTCGGCTGTCTGGGGAGCAGCATTGTATGCGTTTGCATACATCTGCGTATTGGTTCCGGCATCAGCCGTATTGTATACAGGTGCGTTTGCGTACATCTGAGGATTTGTTTGGTCAGTTGCGGCATTATAAACGGGCGCATTTGCATACATTTGGGGATTTGCACCGGCTGCTGCGGCATTATATACGGGCGCGTTTGCATACATTTGAGTATTTGCGCCGGGTGCGGCGTTATATACGGGTGCGTTTGCGTACATCTGATTGGGATATGCACCGGGTGCGGCATACTGAGGATTGGCGGGATAAGCCTGAGGATTGTATGCATTAACGTTATCATCCATATTTACGAAATAATAATTTCCCGCACCGTAATCCGGATCTCTCTTCATGATTACCAAAAGAACAATCGCATAAATCAAAGGAATGAATGTTCCCAAAATGGATATCGGAAGTGCGAGTTCTTTATCCTTGAAGGTACAGATAACGTCGTATCTTCTTCTCCATGCAAAAAGTATAAGGACAACCGGCAAAAGAACATCCAAAAGCTGTCCGAGCGCAGGAACAATATTCAAAATTACGATAATCGTCGTTCCGAAATACGTTAAAATAATATCCGCTATTGCAACGACATTTCTCTTCTTCGTCTTGAAAAGAAGTTTGAATTCTTTTCTCGGAAGCACGTATTCAAGATATGTCTGAGCTATGGGAATAAACGCAAGCCAGGGGTATTTGTATCCAGCTTTTCTTGCCATCTTAAAAAGTGCGATTGCGGGAAGAATAAATTCTATGAGGGTAAAAAGGAATCCTATTACCGCCACGATTGCGGAGATGATAAAAGCCACTGCGCCGCTTGCAATTCCAAGCAGTTCGGGTAAGACAAATAATATTTCGGAAAGCGAATCGGCGGTTTTTTCGACGGACTGTATTCCGTCGGAAACATTCTGAATACCTTCAAGCACATCGGTTGCACTTGCACTTAAGAGCATAAAATTCATTTATATTTCCTCCTTAAAGTATCTGTAAAATATATCCAGATATTCTTTTTCAACTTCTTCGAAAACCCTGTATTTGATATCGGGAATTCTTTTTAAGCGAAATCCCCCCTCGGGTTCGTCTTCTTTTAAAAGCATGGCCATATCGTAATCCAGCAGATCGTCATCTATGCTTTTGACCATTAATTCTTCATCGGGGGACAATTGCCCCAAACCAAATCTATTATACACTTTTTCAAGGAAATTGTTCTCAATTTCTTTGTATTTCGGAAGAAATTGTTTTATGGGTCTTATTACATCCGACATATATGCCTCGGATGCATCATGAAGGAGAGCCGCCAGAATCACTCTGGAGCTCTCCTCTCTTGCTATCGCTTCTTTGGCCGCATTGATACAATGCTGTCCGACCGAATAAAAATGACTGACCTGACCGTTTCCCCTGCAGATATACGAGAGCGCATGTGCAATATCCTCGATGCGTATGTCTTTCTCATCGGGATTAAGGGGATTAAGTTTAATCCCGAGATAGGTTTTCATATATACACTGCTCTCGTCAATCATTTTATTCTTCCGACCCTGTTCCGTCTTCGACGGTTTTTTCTTCGTTCTCTTTTACATAGATGGGATTGTGTTTCAGTTGAGGATTTCCGCCGCCCTGGGCAAGCGTCATCGCCCACAGATCTCTGCCCACCGTATTATTCTGATTAAACCAGTTAAGACCAATCAAACCGATCATGACAAATCCTCCTTTCCGTAACAAAAGATTATCGTCTTTTCATACTTCAATTATACCATCCGATGCCTTTAAAGACCATACTTTGAGGTGTTTGTAATTGCATCAAATAAGCGAATTAAAGCATTGTAAAAAATCTTATGCGGAAAATTAAATCTGTAACGTATTCAATCGATTATAAATTCAGGAAAAAGTTGCTTATGAGAATAATCAGCATGCATATGGGACATATCGCAAGTATCATAACTTTGTAAAGTCCCTTTGCCCGGAATTTTTCCTCTCCGACAAGCACTTCGTCTTCGATATACTTCGTCTTTACGAAATATCCGATAAGAACGCATGTCAGAAGCGATACAACAGGCATAATCACGTTGTTTGATATGAAATCGTAAAAATCCAGGAACTGATATCCGAAGATTGTCACTTTGTCCCAAATACTGTATCCGAATACCGATGTGAGTCCTACGACAAGAACAAAGACAAAACAGATCGTGGTTCCAAGGAATCTGTTCATTTTGGTCTTTTCGCAGACTATCGATACTATGGTTTCAAGGAGCGAAATCGCCGATGTCAGAGCAGCAAGCGCAACAAGGAAGAAGAAAAATCCTCCGACAATCTGTCCGCCCTTCATGGTTTTAAAAACATTCGGAAGCGTTATAAACATAAGGCTCGGACCTTTGTTCAAAGCTGCCGGATCGCCGTTGCTGAAAGCAAATACCGAAGGAACTATAATCATTCCCGCAAGGATTGCAACGGATGTGTCGAATATTTCTATCTGTCTTACCGAACCTTCGAGAGAGTCTTCTTTTCTCATATAAGAGCCGTATGTTACCATGATGCCCATGGCAAGCGACATAGAATAAAAAAGCTGTCCCATCGCAGCAATGAGCGTCTTCAAAAATGCGGAAAAAGTAAATCCGGAAAAGTTCGGCAAAAGATAATATTTAAGGCCGTTGAGGGCTCCTGGAATCGTAAGGGTGTAAACAGCTATTCCCACAATCAATACCAAAAGTACGGGCATTAAAATCTTGCTTATCATTTCAATGCCTTTTTGTACGCCGAGAATAACGACGAGAGCGGTTAAAAACGCAAATACCGCAAAGAAGAGCGTGGGCTGTGACCACTCTCCGATAAAGCCCGTAAAGAATTCTCCGTCATCGGCGACATTTTTGCCGAATCCCGTCGCAAAAACAGCCAGATATTTAAGTACCCAGCCGCCGATTACGCAATAATAAGGCGTAATGATAAAAGGCACGATTGCCGCAATCGGTCCGAGGAAAGAAAACCTTTTATCGGCCTCTTTGTATGCGCCGATAACCGATTTGCCGGTCTTTCTGCCTATCGCTATTTCCGATATCATTAAGGAGAAACCGAAAGTAATCGCAAGAATTATGTAAACCAACAGAAAAATGCCGCCTCCGTATTTGGCGGCAAGATACGGAAATCTCCAGATATTTCCGAGTCCGACAGCCGAACCCGCCGCGGCAAAAATAAATCCTATCTTACTTCCGAAACCTTCTTTTTTGTTTTCATTCTTATTCATGTCCATAACAAAATTTATTATATTATTTTCTTAAAACCAATTCAATCTTTATAAGTCATTTAGTCTCATTTTTCCAAATTGATATTGAGGAAAAGCACAAAATATGGTATTTTATAAACATGAAAGCCACTAATAAGAATAAAAACTCTCTGGCAAAGCGAATCGGTCGTATAATTGGTCGATTCTTTATTTGGTTTGGGGCGACTCTTCTTATTCTGACAGTGGGTTTTTATATTTTTCTTTACTTCGTCAACAAGGGTCCGTCCCCGAGAATCAGAGATCTCTTTGTCGCTTCCGCAAAAGAATCAAGCGTCGGCGGAATCATGGCGGACATATATCTTTCCGAAGAAGAAATCGACGAAATTCTCTCCAAAAACAACACATCCGAATTTGACGAAATCACGGATATCGCTCTCATAAAAACCAAAACATCCCAAAACGAAAACCCAGATACCGAATCCGTAAGCAAAACCGAAGAAGAAGCGGATATCGATCCCGACGGCGACGGAATAGATGTTTTTGACGTTCACGGAGACACTTACAAAGGGAAAATGATGGTTGTGTACGACCCTTCCCGCGTAAAGGTCGCAACCCTCGATTATTACGATTACGACGCACCCGGTCTGACGCTTTCGAAACTGGTTGAAAAATACGACTGCATTGCAGGAATAAACGGCGGAAAATACGATGACGAAATCGGACTCGGCTCGGGCGGAATGCCTGAGGGCGTTGTCTTTTCGGAAGGTGTTTTGCGCTTCGGCGATCCCGATACATCATATGACGTTTACGGTTTCACAAATGACGATGTACTTGTAGTCGGAAGAATGAGTGCGGGTTATGCACAGTCCATAGGCGTTCGCGATGCGGTATCCTTCGGTCCCGCTTTGATTGTTAACGGAAAATCCGCCAAATATTCGGGTTCGGGCAGCGGTCTCAATCCCCGTACCGCCATAGGCCAGCGAGAAAACGGAGATGTTTTGCTCCTTGTAATCGAAGGAAGACAGCCCTCATCCCTCGGAGCTTCAATGGCCGATTTGATTACCGTAATGGAAGAATTCGGTGCCGTAAACGCCGCCAATCTCGACGGCGGCATGTCGTCATCGATGGTTTTTAACAACGAAGAAATCGTATCGAGTTGCACTCTCGGTTCAAGAGCCATGCCTACGGCATTCGTCGTGGAAAAGAGGTAAATATGAATCGGGATCTTTTCAATCAAAAAAAGAAATTAAGCGAAATGCCTGACAATCCCGATGCAACATGGGCTGATGACGTTTCTTTCGATACGCTCGAAAAGAAAATAAGGGAAAGCAAAAAAGCCACTCTTTTCGCCCTGAGGCCTCTTGACGACAAGACCTGGAGGAAAGAAAAAGCCTTAGAGAGAGAGGCCGCCAAATCCGCTTCCAAAGCAAAGGGAGACGGAAACGCTGCTTTAAAATCTCCCAAGACCAAGGGCGAAGAATACGCCGAACCCAAAAAATTTCCGAAGAAATTCGTTATTTTCATGTCCGTATGGTCGGCTTCGCTCATTCTTTTGATATCCGCATTTTTATTCTTTTTCTATAAATTCCTCGAAGATTACGAAAAAGTCTACAACGAATCCCTGCCTTATCATGTAATGGATGATTTCCTCGGTAATTTCGAACCCGTTAACATCGATTATATTTATTCGGGGATTACCGAGAAACCCGAAATCTGCGAATTCGAAACGGAGGAGAATGTCAAAAATTATCTGAACAGGCTTCTTGACTCCAAAGAGATATCATATGTCGAAGACAGGGATTCCACCGAAAAAACCCCTGTTTTCCTTTTGACCGCTGATAATTACGTCTTCGGAAAAGTTTCGATGGTTCAGGGCGAGGACAAAAGAAATTACGACCTTCCCAAATACAGAATAAACAAATTTGAAATGTATTGCGAACCAGAATGGAACGTAAGCATAAAATCCTATGACAACTGTGTTGTTTACGTAAACGGTATAGCCTTAAACGACTCATATCTTTACAGAACGGATCCGAACAAAGAAACGCATTTCGAAGATTACGTCGAACTCCCCGATGAGAAATATTACAAAATATCGTCTCTTTACGAGAGACCGGATATAAGGGTCATAAACGAATTCAATCAGGAAGTCATACCCGAAGTAAACAATACTACGGGCGTGTTTGAAACTCCCTTCTCGGCTCCCGAAGAAATCGAAAACGAAATGATCGATTTTGCCAAGGATGCCGTATCCGTATATGCACAGGTCGTATGCCGCGAAATAAACGATTCCGCTTTGGACAGAATATTTATCAAAAACAGCATGATTGCCAAGGAAATAAAGCAAAACAGCGGCAATCTCAAATATTTCCCGAGTCACGTTACAAACGAGACCGAGGATGAAATAATCGAATTCATTCCTTACCGCGAAGACGCATTCTATTGCGAAATCAAACACGTTCAGCACATGGTTATTTACGGTGCAAGACCCCGTGACGTCGAAACCGATGCTCGCATTTACTGCTGCAGGGAAAACGGCGAATGGAAAGTTTATACCATGCTTTTCTGATTATATTCAAAAACAAAAAAAGGCAAAATAAAAAGGAACAACCTCCGTGTTGTTCCCTTTTATAACCTTTATAATAACAAATTTAGAAAAGTCAAATTATTCTTCTTCCTTGTCTTCTTTGAGTTCAATAGCTTCTTCGTCATCAAAGAAATCATCGTCAAAATCATCATCAAAATCATCATCGAAATCTTCGAGATAATCAGGTGTAAGATAACGATAAACAAGATAAGCGATACCTGCAACGGCAGCGATTGCACCTACAATGGCAAGAATCGTAATAATGATATTACGTCTCTTGGCAGCTTCGGCTTCTTCCTGCTCTCTCTTCTTTTTGTTTAAAATTCCGTCTAATTTAGTCATTTCAAGGAAATCATCAAAATCCTTAATCTTCTTGAATACTTTAAAAATATTAGCCATCGATCTAGACCCCCTTTTATTTATTCAGAAGTACTTTGAAGTTATTATATCACGACAGGGATAAAAAAGATACAACTTTTTTAATTTTGATTAATTCAAATACTTATTCCACTCTGCCGCTTCCGCTTCGGTAAGATGACCGCCGTTTATTATATCGCGAATGTATCCCCTGGGGTCTTCCGCTCCGATGTAACCGTTATCCGTAGCTTTTGCGAACCATTTAAGCGATTCTTTATATTCTCCCGAGTTATAATACTCGATGCCGGCGTTAAACATGTCCATCGGATCGTTGTTTAGCTCAGCTGCCTTTTTGAAATATTCGGCAGATAATTTATGATCACCGTCAGAATAATAGCACATACCCAGATTTGAAAACAAATCGGCATCTTCGAGACCTTTCCTGACAGCTTCAAGATAGCAGTTTTTGGCCTTTTCGTCATCCTGATATCCCGTATAACCGTAAAAATATATGTCTCCGATTTTTTTGTGTGTTTCCCCCGAAACACTTCCGTTTTCCGCGGCAGTCTGCAAATAGTTCAGAGCCTCATTGAAATCCCTGAATACGCCCTCGCCTTCGAAATACATATTTCCGAGTTCTTCGCAAGCGGCTCCCGTGCCCCAACTCGATGCTTTTGTAAGGTATTGCACGGCTTTATCGAGATCTTTGTCAACACCGAGCCCTTTATGGTATATGGTACCGAGATTGCTGTAGGTTATTGCATCGGCCTGTCCGTTTAAAACGGCTTTTTCAAGATTTATTCTGGCTTTTGTATAATCTTTTTCCACTACGGTGCCGTCATAATACATGTTTCCGATTTTTTGCGCGGAATAGGAATCGCCGAATTCGGTCGCTTTTTCATACCACCCGAATGCGATTTCATAATCGGGATTCGGAATGATTTTCGCATAATAATACAGTTCGGCAATATATCTCATGGCAACGGCATTATTTCCGATCGATGCCTTAAGATACCATTTTTTCGCCTCATCGTATTCGTTGATTTCTTCCATTTTCATTCCGAGGTAAAGCATGGCGTCGGTATCGCCCTCAAGCGCAGCTTTTTTATACCATTTCCAAGCCTCCGCAAGGTTGTCGTCGCTTGAAATATATCCCCATGAATACATTCTTCCTATATATGCCATTGCGCGGGGATCGCCGTAATCGGCACTTTTTTTGTAATAGTCGAACGCACCTTCAAAATCCGCTTCGCCGTTATATCCGTTTTCAATCATGTTACCGATTGAGGAATAGGCATATACATATCCTCCGGACAATGCAAGGTCATACCATTCCCTGGCCAGATTATTGCATTCTTCGACATTTTCCTTATCGCCCAGGTTTTGCGTAACATACAAATCTCCGATTCGATTCATTGCCTTTGCAAAGCCTTTGTCGGCTGCGGTTTTGTACCATTTGAATGCTTTGTCGTAATCCTGCTCGACATTTCCGGAACCTGTTTCGTAAAGATTGCCCATCATGTACATGGCTTCTAAGATTCCCTTATCCGCCGCCCTTCGATAATATTCAATGGCTTTTTCGCCGTCCGTCTCGCAGCCCCTGCCGTACTGCAGGCAATATCCCGCTCTCATTGTCGAACAAAGATCTCCCTCGGCTGCGGCTCTTTCGTAGAATTCCAAAGCTTTTTTGTAATTGATTCCTGAATTTATTTCGTCATCGGAAATCAGATAGGCTTCTGCGATATATTCATTCGCAATACCCTGATAATAGGGGAAAACATCCATGGCTTTTTTATAATTGTCCAAAGCCTTTGTCTCGTCGCATTCGATTTCGTCGTAGCCGTTTTGATAAATGTTTCCGATAGCCGTATAAGCATCCGCGGATATCTTCGAAACTTCGCTTTCGCTGCATTTTTCAAAATAATCCAACGCTTTTTTGGCATCTATGTTTTCGCCGAGATATCCGCAAAGATAAAATTCGCCCTCGAAGTAATTTGCTTCGATGCAGCCGTCCTTCAGGGCTTCGTCGTAATAATTTTTGGCAAGTTTAACGTCCGCAGATACGCCGAGTCCTTTTTCGTAAAGGTATCCGAGTTCGATTTTGGCCAGATTGCTGCCCTTTTCGACTCCTTTTTCGTATTTTTTCCTTGCAGCCTCGTAATCGTATTTTCTTTCATCAAGCATTCCGAGATAATAATATGCGTCGACGACTCCGCCTTTTGCGGCTTTTTCAAAATATTCCGTCGCGGATGCGTTGTCTTTTTCGCCGTGATATTCCGAATTGAAAGCCTCGATTCCGTCTTTCATCGCCTTGTTTTTGCTTCCGAAGAAAATAAAATACAAAGGCAGTAAAATCAACGCCAAAAGAAGAACGACTGCTGCCGCGCCTCCCAAAACGATCGGAACGATAAACGATTTGGCTTTCTTTTTCTTTTTTTCTTCCTTCCTTAAGGGAATATCGCTTTCATAATCCGTATTCTCGACTCCCGTCAAAATGATTTCGACGTATTTTCTGAGTTTCGTTATGTTTTCCGAAAGGGATTTCGTAATTGCGTCAAGCCAGTGAACACGCGTAAGATAATATTCGAATTCCGAACTCATTTTGGTTTCGGTCAAACGAAAAGGAACAATGGTTTTTCCGGCATTGAAGGCAACCGCAACTTCGTTCATTACCTGTCTCGAATCGTTTGATTCGTCGGTGTAAACAAGAACAAGAACCTTTGTTTTTTGCAAAGCTTCCGTAATTGCGGTGACCCATTCCTCTCCGGGCATAATATCTCTGGGCGCGTACCAGCATTTTATTCCGTTTGCTTCGAAATCCGAAACTATGCTGTCCGCCACCGTTTTGTTTTTTGATGAATAACTGACAAAAACATCAATATCTTCCGTTATCGCCATATCTGTCTCCCAACAATTCTTTTGATTTCATCCGCCATGCGGGAAGCACCGAGGCCGTCCGTAATACTGCCTGCGATTTCTGCCATTCGGGCAAGTTTTTTCGGATTATGCGAAAGGTCTTTCAGGATATTCGAAACATCCTCATGGAAGTTTTCGTTTTCTCTCGCATCGCCCGCATAAATAAACGCTCCCAATTCGTCGAATTTCTTACCGCCCTCGATCTGGTTGTCCGCCATCGAAAAGCAGATGCAGGGTCTTTTGCACGCGCAAATTTCGTATTGCGTGCTTCCTGCCGCGGAAATAACGACATCGGCGTTTTCTATCATTTCCTTCATGTTTTTTATATTTATAAAAACATTCAGATTGTTTTTCTTTTCGCTTAAAGCTTTTATCTCTTCGATATCGGGCTCCATTTTCCCGAGTATCATATTAATTTTCATATCATCGTAAAAAGTGTCATTTGAAAACTTTTTTGCAAATCCGATTGCAAGATGAAGCGGATCCGCTCCCCCTACCGAAAGAGCTATGGTTTTAATGCCGTCAGGGCTTCTTTTTGATGTATCGACGAATTCGCTCCTTAACGGCGCAAAGGAAGGTCCGATAATCATTTCGGGACAGTCCTTCCCTTCTTTTTTGTACATATCGATATATTTATCCCTGTCGGCATATACATTGTAATTGACAAGGCAGTCAACATTATAAGCAAAATCATATACGTCATCAAGATAAACCGTTTTGATTTGTTTGTTCAACGCATCGAAATATTTTTCGGTGACGTAATAACTGTCTATCATCAGGATTTCGGCGCTTTCTTTCGACAAAAAATCAATGAGTTCGCCGATCTCCGATTCCGTATTGTCAAATGACGTTTTAAGAAGATATGCCTTATATCCTCTTTGTTCGATCATTTCGACAGCCGTCTCTTCGGCAGTTGCAAACACGCAAAAATCACCTTTTTTCGAAAAGGCATCCGCTATTGACAGGCATCTCATAACATGTCCCTGTCCGATTGTTGAATTGGCATCCGCACGAAATGCTACAGTCATATTTTCCCTTTACAATACATCGAGTTTGGCAAATCTCGAATCGAGGATTCTTGAGCCGTATTTGTCGAATTCTATCTTAACGTAGGTGTTTACCTTGCTTGTATCAATCTCCGTCACGACACCTTCACCGAATTTGATGTGATTTACCCTGTCGCCGACCTTGTAATTAATATTGCTCTTTAAATCGCTTCCCTTGGTAAACATCGAAGAAGCGATGCTCTTTTTTTCCGAAGCGCTTTTGTTTTCGTTTCTGACGTTTGTCACATTGATTTTCGCCACGGCTTTTGGTTTGTCTTTTTCAAGCATATTGCAGGAAGCATAGGGCTTGCCGCCGGGAATATTCTTTGAAGAAGTTTTGTTTCCCGACGAAGCGTTCTTTAAATATCCGCCGTAAATTCCGAAATTTCCGTATTTTGAGCGCGGTACAAACGGAATATCGTCCGCATTTCCCCTCGAAAATTTCGTATCGGAATCAAGAAGTTCGGAAGGTATTTCCCTTACGAATCTGCTTACGGGATAATTGACCCACTGCCCCCTCATCATTCTGCTCGATGCGGCGGTCAGAGTCAAATCATCCTTGGCTCTTGTGATACCCACATATGCAAGTCTTCTTTCTTCTTCCATATCTTCCGAAGAAAGACTCATGACGGTCCTGTCTCCGGGGAATAATCCGTCTTCCATACCAACGATGTAAACATGTGAAAATTCAAGGCCTTTGGCGGAATGAAGAGTCATCATAAGCACTCTGTCCGCCGCGGTATCCGCATTGTCTATGTCCGCAACGAGCGATACGTCGTTTAGGAATTCCTGAAGCGAGGGTCCTTTTTCGGCTTCCGGATTGTCATTTATGTATTTTTCTTCAAAATATGCGGCTTTCGAGAAAAGTTCGTCGATATTGGCGAGTCTGTCCGCCGCGGTATCCTGATCCTCTGTCTCTTTGACGTAATCGGAATATTTTATCTTATCGATAAGTTCGCTTATAAGCTCGGGAATGTCTTCGAATTCGCATTCGTTTATTCTTTCCCTGAAAACCATGATATCCGAGGCAAAATTCTTCATTTTGTCGGCGGCTTTGCCGATTGAGGGTATTCTGTCCGCATGAAGCAGGGCTTCAAACAGCGAAATCTCGTTGTTTTCGGCATATGCTCTGGCTTTTGACAGGGATGTTTCGCCTATGCCTCGTTTCGGAACGTTTACGATACGCTCGACATTGAGATTGTCGCTCCCGTTTGCGATGGTTTTCAAATATGCGAGAATATCCTTGATTTCTTTTCTCGCATAGAAATTGGTACCGCCCACAATCGTATACGGAATGTTCTCTCGAAGCATGACTTCTTCAAGTTCTCTCGACTGCTGGTTGGTACGGTAGAGCACAGCTATATCGTTTCTTAAACAGTCCCTTCTTCTGACCTTGGTGTAAATGTCGTTTGCGACAAACATCGCTTCTTCCTTCGAAGAAGAAAACTGTCTGAAATGTATTTTGCTTCCGTCCCCTCTCGAAGACCATAGAGTCTTGTCTTTTCTTCCGACATTATGCGCTATTACTGCATTGGCGGAATTGAGAATGTTTTCGGTGGAACGGTAATTCTGTTCGAGTTTGATGACTTTTGCATCGGGATAATTCTTTTCAAAATCCAGAATATTTCTGATATTTGCGCCTCTGAAACGGTAAATCGACTGGTCGTCGTCACCTACAACGCAAAGATTCCTGTATTTGTCGGCAAGCATTTTCACAAAAGAAAACTGTACCGTGTTGGTATCCTGATACTCGTCTACAAGGATGTATCTGAATCTGTTTCTGTAATTTTCCAAAACATCGTTGTTCTTTTTAAAAAGCTCAACGGTAAGAAGGAGGAGATCGTCAAAATCGAGAGCATTGTTGTCGAAAAGAACCTTTTGATATTCTCTGTAAAGAAAAGCGGTTTTCTTCTCAAAATCCTCTCTCGCGTATTTCTCGTATTCTTCGGGAGAAACCATTTCGTTCTTGTTGGCGCTTATAACGGCCAAAAGGGCCTTGGGCGGATAATCCTTCGGATTAAGGTTATGTTTCTTTAAAAGATCGTTCATAACCTTCTTGGAATCGTCCGTGTCGTAAATGGTAAAATCCGTATTGTATCCGAGCAGATCTATATGACGTCTTAATATTCTCGCACAGGTCGAATGAAACGTCGAAACCCAGACCGAATCGGCGCCGAATCCAACAATGTCATCGACTCTCTTTCGCATTTCTTCCGCAGCTTTGTTTGTAAACGTAATCGCAAGGATATTGTAGGGCGAAATACCCATGTCAATCATATGTGCGATTCTGTAAGTAATTACTCTCGTCTTCCCCGAACCCGCTCCGGCAAGTATCAAAAGCGGTCCCTCAGTATGCATTACGGCTTCATACTGTTCGGGATTCAAAAATCTTTCCAAATCCATATATATCTCCGAAACTCATCCGCATGAGTAAATTTTGTATAATTTATTTTGGTTTTCTCAAAAACCATACTTTAATATCATACCATAAAAAAGGGCAAAATAAAAACGGAACCTTGGTTCCGTTTTCATTATTTATGCGATTTTTTTACATTGCGTATGCCGTTTCGGGATCAACGAGCGTAAGGTTGGCTTTCTTTACCGCTTCGTATCCTTTGTCGATATCGGAGCATTTGATAATCATCGAGCCTGCTTCGCGGCTTGAATTCAAGGTATACATATATTCGATATTTATGCCTTCTTCGGTAATTATCTTTGTAAGGCGGTTAAGCGAACCCGCTTTTTGTTCCATGCTGATTGCAAGAACATCGGTAAGTCTTGCGAGGCATCCCGCTTCCTTTAATACAGCTTTTGCCTTTTCCGGATCGGAAACTATCATTCTGATAACTCCGTATTCGCTTGTATCGGCAAGTGACAGACATACAATATTGATATTGTTTTTGGCAAGAACATCCGTCACATTGTCAAGTCTTCCTTCTCTGTTTTCAAGAAATACCGTCAACTGTTTTAAATACATACTGCCACCCCCTAATCTTCAAATGTACGTTTATCGATAACACGCTTTGATTTGCCTTCGAAACGGTCAAGCGTTCTGGGCTCAACGAGCTTAACCTTAACCGCAATAAGAAGTGCGCTCTGCAAAGCTGCGGAAATCTTCTTGGTGAGATTTTCCATTTCTCTGATTTCATCGGAGAATACGTTCTCGTCAACTTCAACCTGAACTTCGAGAGTATCGAGATTGTTGACTCTGTCCACTATCATCTGGTAGTGAGGAGATACGCCTTCGATTTCAAGAAGTGCCGTTTCAACCTGCGAAGGGAATACATTTACGCCGCGGATGATAAGCATATCGTCGCTTCTGCCCTTGAATTTGGAAATTCTGGGAGTCGTACGTCCGCATTCGCACTTCGAATGGTCGATACTTGTAAGGTCTTTCGTACGATAACGAAGAAGGGGCATGCCTTCCTTTGTGAGTGTTGTAAATACAAGTTCTCCGACCTGACCGTCTCCCAAAGGATTGAGAGTTTCCTTGTCGACGATTTCGGCAAAGAAATGGTCTTCCTGAATATGAAGTCCTTTGTGGAATGAACAGTCGCATGCGACACCGGGGCCGCATACTTCGCTCAAACCGTAAATATCGTGTGCGTTGATTCCGAGTTTTTCTTCAATCTGCAGTCGCATTTTTTCCGTCCAGGGCTCTGCGCCGCAAATAGCCGTCTTTAATTTGAGTTTGTCTCTAAGACCCATCTCTTCGATCACTTCGGCGATGTGAAGAAGATATGAAGGTGTACATGCGATTGCAGTTGCACCGAAGTCTTCCATCATCGTTACGAGTCTTTTGGTGTTTCCGGTAGACATGGGAACGGTCATACAGCCTAAATTCTCGGCACCGTAGTGAAGTCCGAGACCGCCCGTGAACAAACCGTATCCGTATGCAACCTGAATCAAATCGTCCTTGGTCACGCCGCACATTACAAGATCTCTTGCAACGCATTCCTGCCATGCTTCGATATCTCTTCTTGTGTAGGAAACAACCGTAGCTTTGCCCGTTGTACCGCTCGAAGCATGTACGCGGACTATCTGCGACTGGGGAACTGCCAAAAGACCGAAAGGATAATTGTCTCTCAAATCGTTCTTTGTGGTAAAAGGAAGTTTGGTAATATCTTCGATTCCTTTGATATCACCGGGTTCAAGTCCCATCTCCTGCATTTTTTTACGATAAAATTCAACGTTGTGATAAACGTTGGAGACGAGTTTTCTTAATCTTGCACCCTGCATGTTGGCCATCTCGTCGCGGCTCATGCATTCTCTTGCTTCATTCCAAATCATACCAGGTAACCTCATTTTTCTTGGAAATAAAATGTTTACGTGTTCTTTATAAGCGCCCTAAACTTACAAAAATACAAAAATCTTCCTGAAACCCTAAATTATTACAGATTGTAGCCTGCTTCAAAAGCGGCTTTGTTGATATCGACCGTCTTTGCGGGAACCGTTTTTTCGATAACCTTAATCCAGTCTTCCTTGGCAAAATCCATATGCTTTGCCGCAATTCCGACGATAATCGTATTAAATACCCTCGCATTGCCTATTTTCTTGGCTTCGGCCATTGCATCTATATCGATTACTTTGTATTTCGCCTTAAGATTTTCGATGATATTTTCGGGATATTCCGCTGCACCCGTCAAAACGGTCATCGGATCTATTCTTTGGTCGTTAACGATCAAAACGCCGTCCTTTTTCAGGAAATGAGCATATCTTAAAGCTTCAAGTCTCTCGAATGCGATAAGAACATCCGCACATCCTTCTTCGACGATGGGTTCGAAAACCTTTTCGCCGTAACGCACGAAAGTAACAACGCTTCCGCCTCTTTGAGCCATACCGTGAACTTCGGAAAGCTTTACGTCATATCCTGCTTCGGTTATCACGCCGCCTAAAATTCTGCTTGTAAGCAAAGTACCCTGACCGCCTACACCAACTATCATAATACTCTTTGTTTCCATGCTTACACCTCTCTTGTCTCGATTGCACCGAATTTACATCTTGATGCGCAAAGTCCGCAGCCGTTGCACATTGTATCGTCGATCGATATCGTGCCGTCCGCATTCTTTCTCATTGCGGGACATCCGGGCTTTAAGCATGCGCCGCATTTCTTGCATTTATCGGGAATCGCATAACATTTTTTATGAGATATGTTGGTTTTGAGCAAAGCGCAGGGTGCCTGGGAAATAATAACGGACACTGCGTCTCTTGCAACTTCTTCCTTGATTACGGCTTTGAGTTTTTCGGTATCGAAAGCGTTTACAACCGTAACATGTTCAACGCCGAGAGCATGGCAGAGGTCAATCAAATCAACCGCATATGTTGCTTCTCCGCTTAATGTCTTTCCCGTTGCGGCATGATCCTGATGACCGGTCATTCCTGTGGTTGAGTTGTCAACTATGATAACCGTACCCGTCGCCTTGTTGTATACCATGTTAAGAAGCGAGTTGATACCGGTATGAAGGAATGTGGAATCTCCTATAACCGCAACCCAGTTCTTGATGTAATCTTTTCCTTTTGCCTTTTCCATACCGTGAAGCGTGGAAATGGATGAACCCATGCAGACCGTCGTGTCGATTACGTTTAAGGGTGCAACAGCGCCTAAAGTATAACATCCGATATCTCCGGCAGCATGAAGTTTAAGTTCGTTTAAAACGGTAAATGTGCTTCTGTGAGGGCAACCCGGACAAAGAATCGGAGGTCTTGCGGGAACTTTTGCGCTCTCCTCGATTTCAACCTCTTCGTTAAGGATTGCTTTTTTAAGCATATTTGCCGAATATTCGCCCTGAATCGTAAGGATGTCTTTGCCGTGGCATTTGATGCCCCAGGATTTAACCTGCTCTTCGATAAGGGGCTCGAGTTCTTCTATTACATAAAGCGTATCCACTTTGGATGCGAATTCTTCGATTAATTTTTTGGGAAGGGGATGAACCAGTCCAAGTTTAAGAACGCTTGCTTCGGGAAGAGCTTCTTTTACGTACTGATAAGGGATACCGGATGTGATTACGCCGATCTTGGTATCGTTCATCTCAACCTTGTTGATGGGAAGAGTACATGCATCTGCTGCCATATCTTTTAAACGTTTTTCGACGAATACATGTCTTCCTTTTGCCATTGCGGGCATCATAACGTTCTTGGGAACGCTTCTTTCATAAGGCTTGTCCTCAACCTCGACTCTGTCGCAAAGTTCGACAACGCCCTGGCTGTGCGCAAGACGCGTGGTTGTTCTTAACATTATGGGACAGTCGTATTTTTCGGAAAGTTCGAAAGCGATTTTGGTGAAGTCTTTTGCTTCGGCGGAATCCGAAGGCTCAAGAACCGGAATTTGTGCCACTCTTGCGACACATCTCGAATCCTGTTCGTTCTGTGATGAATAAAGACCGGGATCGTCGGCAGCAACAAGTACGAGACCGCCGTTGACTCCGATATAGGAAACCGTGTAAAGAGGGTCGGATGCTACGTTTACACCAACCATTTTCATTGAGCAAAGTGCTCTTACGCCGCTCATGGAAGCACCGATTGCAACTTCCATCGCCACCTTCTCGTTGGGTGACCACTCAGCGTATATTTCAGGATATTTGACTATGTTTTCGCTTATTTCGGTACTGGGTGTGCCGGGATAAGCGGAAGACACTTTTACGCCTGCTTCATATGCACCGCGGGCTATAGCCTCATTTCCGAGCATAATCTTTTTTTCCATTTATAAATCCTCCGTAATTTGCCGTACTAAATAAGTATTATATACTTTTTTGCCGACCAATTCAATTTATTTATAGACAAAAAGAATGCCAAACAACGATAATTGTCTGGCATTTTTTCTTTATCGATCCGAGTGAAACTGTAAGCCGGGTTCTGTCTTGGACGATCATCTGTCTAGAATCCGTGTTGCCACGAATTTCAAGCAACCTACCTGAGCCAAGCCGGGCAAGCTTATAGGCTACGTTTGGTCTTGCTTCGGATGGGGTTTACACAGCCTTATCCGTTACCGGATAAGCGGTGGTCTCTTACACCGCCTTTTCACCCTTACCGCTTGCGCGGCGGTTGTTTTCTGTTGCACTTTCCTGAGAGTCACCTCTACCGGACGTTATCCGGCATCCTGCCCTGTGAAGCCCGGACTTTCCTCACCTCCGAATCGGAGCCGCGATCGCCCGTTTCACTCAGATTTAAATTATAATAAGATTCTTTGAAAAAATCAAATAAAGCCCCGTTTTATACAAAAATTTTGTGTTTTGCCCCTCAATATTGTATAATGGTTTTTGTTTGAAGAAACTCTTTTTTCAGAATTTGCGGAGACATTTCAGATGATGACTTTTGAGAAAAAAATTGCGGAATTTTTCGAAAAGAACGTTCTTACGATCGCTTTTGCGACGGGGCTTATCGTTTCTTTGTTAATAAGGCTTTCGGCTTATTCTTTTATAAGTTCGGATATGAGCGGTTTTTTGATCGGATGGTTCGGTCAGATCGAACAGCTCGGCCGCTTTAAGGCTTTAAGCGTGCAGGTCGGCAATTACAGCGTCGCATACCAGACCCTTATAGCTTTAATGACCTATATTCCGGTCGATCCTGTTTATCAGTACAAAACTCTTTCGGTTATCTTCGATTATTCTTTGGCCCTCGGAGTTTACTTCCTTGTTTTTGAACTCAAAAATCACGACAGAAAGATTGCGCTTCTTTCTTTTCTTGCCGTTGTTTTTTCTCCGCTCGTATTTATGAATTCATCTCTTTGGGGACAGTGCGATTCGATTTACACATCCTTCATCGTCTGGTCTCTTTACTTTTTCATTAAAAAGAAATATCCCGTATCCTTTATCCTTTACGGTCTCGCATGCGCTTTCAAACTTCAGGCGGTGTTCTTTCTGCCCTTCCTTTTGTTCTCGTATGTCAGAAAAAAGGATTTCTCGATTTTCAATTTCCTTTTGATTCCCTTTGTAATGGAATTCGTCTGCATTCCCGCAATGTGTGTCGGAAGGGGATTCAAAGCCGCTTTCAGCGTATATTATTATCAGACCGGTTCCTGCGACAAAATGTATTTTTCATACCCTTCGTTCTGGGCACTTTTCTCGGATTTAAAAGACATTTCCCTAAGCAGGGATTTCATAGACGGAATGAAAATCGCGGCGGTTCTTCTTACGTTTTCAATCATCATGATTTTAATGTGCGTCATGTTTTTAAAGAAATTTACCGTAAACGAAAAGAACGCGCTTTATATCGCATTTATCCTTGTATACACATGCGTCCTCTTCCTTCCCGGAATGCATGAAAGATACGGTTTCGTATATGAAATACTCGCAATTGCGATTGCGTTTTTGATTCCGAAAACCGTATGGGCCCTTGTTGCAATCTCATCGCTTACATGCATAACTTACGGCATTTCGCTTTTCGGAAACATGAATGTTACGCCTTTAATGTCGATAATCAATATCATTGCATATATTTACTATATTGTCGTTTTGTATAAATCATCCGAAAAAGAATGATTTAATCGAGGTACATATGTCTCCCTATCAAAAATATACTAAAATATTTGCATATGTTTCTTTATCAGCCCTCATCTTAAGTCTGATACCGCTTATGGTTCTGGGTTTTTTCGCTCATCCTTTGGGCGATGATTTCCATTACGGATATCATGCCGCAAAAGCAATCAGGGAAAGCGGAAACATCCTTATGGCGATTCCCGAAGCCATAAAGGGAACCTTTCATGAATATAATGTATGGCAGGGAACTTATTCCGCCATTTTCCTGATGTATCTTCCGCCCCATCTTTTGGGTGAATTTTTTTACAAACTCTATCCCTCAATCCTTCTTTTGTTCTTTACGGTCGGGATTTTTTATATGCTTTATCCCATTGTCAAACATAACGAAAAAATATCCCTCCACGCATGGGTCGGAATTTCAAGCATTCTTGTTCTTTTATGCATAACTCAGGTTCCGGCATGCGGCGAAACGTTTTATTGGTATAACGGATCGGTTTATTATACGGGATTTTTGTCCGTTACGTTTTTCTTTTTCGGACTTCTTTTCAGATTTTTAAAAGACAAAAAAACTTACAGGATTGTGCTTCTTTGCATTTTATCCTTATTCATCGCGGGCGGAAATTACGCATCCCTCCTTCCCTCGGTTTTAACGGTATCTTTTATCCTTTTTATTTCGATTTTAAAAAAGAGGGAGAAGAAAATAACAATTTCGCTTATCGTAATTCTTCTTTTGCTTTTAACGGGTTTGGCCGTAAGCATACTTGCGCCCGGCAATTCCGTAAGGGCAGCCACGACATCCGGTACGACTCCGATAAAAGCCGTCGCAAAATCGGTTATCCAATGTATTCATTTCACGCTTTATTGGAACGGAATAGCATCTTTTGTCTCACTCTTTCTTGTTACACCGATATTCATAAACGTCATTTCGAATTCGGATAAAAAGATTAAATTACCGATTCCTCTTTGCATACTTTTCTTTTTGATTTATTCGTCATGCGAAACCGCTTCTTTTTACGGACAAAACAACGGCGGTCCCGCAAGACTTTTCGATATAAGTTTTTATATGACAATCATTGTCGTATTTATAATTTATTATCTTTTGCTCTATGCGATTGCACCTCTTTTTGAAGCAAAAAAAGAAAAGAAGAATCACGATAATTCTTCTTTTCTTACCATAGCTTTATGTTTTCTCGGATTGATATTCGTTTTGCTTCTTATAGTCAGACCCTTAAAGGAATCAACGATAATTCCGAATCAAATCAGGGCTTCGATCTGCTTATTTAACGGCGAAGCTTCGGATTACAATTCGCAATATCTTAAACGTATGGATACCGTTTCGGCAAATAAGGGAGCGGATGTTGTCTTTGAGCCTTACGAGGTACCCAAACGCCTTGAAATCTTCCTTCATCTGGGCGATTTGTCCGATGATCCGAACGATTTTAACAACGAAGCGTTTGCCGAATTCTACGGTTTAAACAGCGTTAAAATCAATTCCCCCGATTAAACGTTAAAACACGATCCGCCCACGAATTCTCTTACTATGGAGTTCTTGGGTAAATTTGTCGTGTCCATGCAAAGGAAATATTCGAGCAGTTTGAGAAGTCTCTTTGCTTCGAAATATTCGGGGTCATCCTGCGTAACCTGATAAAGGATGGGCTCTGCAATCGCTTTGAGCGCCGCTATTTCATAAATCTGTGCGGAATTGAACATTGCGTCCGCCGTTTCCTGGAACGGGAAAATATTCTCCTCTTCGCCCCTTCTTACCGAAGGCCACATTCCGATTGTTTTCTTTGCGGAAGCGCCCCTGGTTCTGAAATCCCTTACCATTCTTCTTATCAGTCTCGCATCCGTTGTGGGAATGCAGTTATGCTCGTCGATATTAAGTGTCGTAAGAGCGGAAATATAAATCTTGTATTTGCTTTCCACGGGAAGCGTCTCGCTCATTTTGTCGTTTAAGGCATGAATACCCTCGATTACGAGTACGTCTTCGGGACCGAGCTGCTTATAATTGCCCTTGTATTCTCTTGCGCCGATTTTGAAATTGAAGGTCGGAATCTCAACTCTTTCTCCCGCAAGAAGTCTGTTCATATCGTTATTGAAAAGTTTGACGTCAATCGCTTCAAGGCATTCGAAATTGTAATTGCCGTCCTCATCCAAAGGAGTGTCTGCCCTGTTGACGAAATAATCGTCAACCGCAATGGGATGGGGCTTAAGTCCGAGGGTTCTGAGCTGCACGGAGAGTCTGTGCGAAAAGCTGGTCTTACCCGATGATGAAGGTCCCGCTATCATGATGAATTTAACGCCTTTTCTCGATGCGATATCCTTTGCGATATCTCCGATTCTTCTCTCCTGCAAAGCTTCCTGAACAAGAACCATGTCGTCAATGTCGCCCGAGCAAATGCAGTCGTTCAAATCTCCGACGGTATCGATTCCGAGCATATCGCCCCATTCGGTGGCCGTCATCATGGTATCGAAAACTTTTTCAAGAGGAACGAATTCTTCCAAAACATCGGGAGTTTTTCTTCTGGGCATGTTTAAAATAAGTCCGTCCCTGAAAGGAAGCACTTCGAAATATTTGACATATCCGCAGTTGGGAAGCATGTATCCGTAATAATAATCGATATATCCGTCAAGATCGTAAAGATTGATGACGGAGCTCTTTCTGTATTTGCAAAGTTTGAGTTTGTCTTCCATTCCCTGCATCGCAAAAATCTCTTTGGCTTCTTCGAGCGGCCTGGATTTTTTGATAATGGGAATGCAATTGTCGGACATTTCCTTCATTCTCTCCTGAATCTTTTTCGCAAGTTCGACAGAATTCGAGAATTTTCCCATGCAGGAGAAATAATATCCGGTATTAACCGAAAATTCCAATTTGATTTTTCTTATATTGTCTTCGCCGATTATGTCATTGCAGGCTTTCATAAACATAATCGTTGCGGTTCTCTTGTAAGCCCTGTGCCCCGTACCGCTTTTGAAATCAAGGAATTCAAGAGTACCGTCGCACTCGGGAGTTTTTGATAATTCCCTCATCTTCCCGTTGAATACGGCAATCGCTATTTCGCTTGAATATTTGTCCTTAAATTCGTTTGCGATAACCTCAAAAGTCGTACCTTCCTGATATTCTTTCGTAACATCACCGATTTGAATTTTTAAACTGTTCATAACAATTTCCCCCAATGTTTTTTATATTTTCAAATCTTTAATATTGTCAATAAATACTAAATCCATACCCTTCGCATCCCTGATGCTCTTTTTGCAGGATAGCGGAAGGATTATTTTTTTGAATCCGAGCTTGGCTGCTTCGTTGATCCTTGCTTCGGTCTGCGCCACGGTCCTTATTTCGCCCGAAAGTCCGACTTCGCCGAATACCGCGGTATCTTCCTTAATCGGTTTGTTGTGAAAACTCGAAAGAATTGCGGCAACAAGTCCCAAATCTATCGCGGGCTCCGATACTTTGATTCCTCCCGCAACATTTATGTAGGCGTCGCAGTTTCCGAGAGGTATTCCCAATTTCTTTTCCAAAACGGCAAGAAGGAGCACTACCCTGTTATTGTCAACGCCGTCCGACTGGCGTCTTGGAATTCCGAAATTCGTAGGTGTTATAAGCGCCTGTATTTCTATGAAAATCGGTCTCGTGCCTTCCATCGAGCAGGATACGACGCTTCCCGATGTATTCTCGGGTCTTCCGTCCAAAAGAAGTTCGGAAGGATTGCCGACTTCGACAAGACCCTGATTTCTCATTTCGAAAACACCGATTTCGTTGGTCGAACCGAATCTGTTTTTAACGCCTCTTAATATTCTGTATGTCGCATGTCTGTCGCCTTCGAAATAAAGCACGGTATCCACCATATGCTCCAATAATTTCGGACCTGCGACATTTCCGTCCTTTGTGACGTGTCCGACGATAAAAATGCTGACTCCCATGCCCTTTGCGATCTTCATCAAAACTCCGGTTGCTTCACGAACCTGAGCCACGCTTCCGGGAGCACTTGCCACATCCTCGAGATACATTGTCTGAATGGAATCTATCACGACGACATCGGGCTTTTCTTTTTCGATTACTTCTTTTATATCGTCAAGACATGTTTCGCAATAAAGCTTTACATTGTCTTTGAATTCACCGATTCTGTCGGCGCGAAGTTTAATCTGGGCGTGTGATTCCTCGCCCGATATATACAATATTTCTTTTCCTGATTCTCCGAGAGATTTGCAGACTTGCAAAAGAAGCGTTGATTTTCCGATTCCGGGATCACCGCCTATGAGAGTTAAAGAGCCCCAAACGATACCACCGCCCAGGACTCTGTCAAGTTCACCGATATTTGTTTTTATCTTGTCTTCTTTTTTGATTTCGACCTTGGATACAGGGATTATGACCGAATTGTCAATCCCGTTTCTTTTTGCAAAAGAAGAATCCTTTGAGTTTGATTTTGAATCCAAACCTTCCCTGAATGTGTTCCAAGCCTTGCATCCCGGGCACTGGCCCATCCATTTGGGGCTTTCGTAACCGCATTCGGTACAAAAGAAAACAGTCTTAACTTTATCTTTCGACATATTCCCTCTATTTAACTATTTTAACGTCTTTGGCTTCTCCTTTTTGAAGTTCAACGCTAAAACTTACTTTTCCGGATCCGTTGGACTTAATTTTGCCGATTGATTTTCCGTCGATGGTGATATCGTATTCGGTATTCTCTTCAAGGCCCACGGTTATCTGTGAATCCTTGTCCGATTCAACTTTAAAAAACATACCTTTATCGTTTTCTTCAAATTCCGTAACATTCGTTCCGGGAACGGATTCGAAAAGGAACAGACCGTTTTTCTCAAGTTTGGTCATGGTGTTGTACGTTTTGATCTTGTACAGATCTCCGCAATGAGGAAAATCTTCTTTCTTCTGTTTCTCGGAAAGTTCGTAATTTCCGAAAGAAAGTTTCCCGTTTTCCAAAGTAGTAATGATATCCATTTAGGTTACCCCCATGTTAAATTTCCACACTTTTATTATAACTTAATTCGAGTTTAAGTTCCATAAAATTTTAGTTAAAATTTACCTTTCCTTTGTTGAAGGAAACCTTAACCGAATCACCTTCGTTTATGTCTCCCGAAAGGATCTTCGTCGCAAGCAAATCTTCGATTTCACACATGATTCCGCGCTTTAAGGGTCTTGCTCCCATCAAAGGATTGGAATACTTCTCGACAATGTGAAGTTTGAGTGCGTTCGTGAATTTCAAATCGACGTTCATCTGATCTTTGGCACGCTTCGAAAGATTCGAAAGAAGAAGGGACGTGATTTCTTCGAGTTCTTTTTGGTCAAGCTTGTGGAATACGATAAAATCGTCGATTCTGTTGATAAATTCGGGCTTGAAAAGCTGTTTGACCTCTTCCATGACATTGCTCTTCATGGTCTCGTAACTCTTTTCCTTGGTTTCTTTGGCACCAAAGCCGAGATTCTTGGGTTCGGTTATTCTTTTTGCGCCGACATTGCTTGTCATAATGATTATCGTGTTTTTGAAATTGATCTTTCTTCCCTGGGAATCGGTAACCTGTCCGTCGTCAAGGATTTGCAAAAGCACGTTAAAAACATCCGGATGGGCTTTTTCGATTTCGTCGAAAAGCACAACGGAATAGGGATTCTTTCTTACTCTTTCGGATAACTGACCTCCGTCATCAAATCCGACATATCCGGGCGGCGAACCGAGAATCTTTGATACCGAATGGGCTTCCATGTATTCGGACATGTCAACTCTTATAAGAGCGTCTTCCGAGCCGAATACCGCCTCGGCCAATGCCTTCGACAATTCCGTTTTGCCGACACCCGTAGGTCCTAAAAATACAAAGCTTCCTATGGGACGTTTCGGGTCCGAAAGGCCGATACGTCCTCTTCTTATAGCCTTGCTTACGGCTTCCACGGCCTCTTTCTGGCCCACGATTCTTTTATGAAGATTCTTTTCGAGACCTATGAGTCTCTCCGATTCTTTCTTTGAAAGTTCCGAAACGGGAACCTTGCTCCATCTTGAAATTACGGCTTCGACCTGAGCGGTTGTTACCGTTTTTTCCTTACTCTTGTTTTTCCTTCTCTCCGACGCTTCTGCCTTTCTTAAAGCTTCGAAATATGCGTCCTGCTCGCTCTTTGCTTCGCCGGCTTTTTCGAATTCGCCCTTTTCGATGCTTTCCTTCATGGTTTTGTCGCATTCGGATATTTTTTCGCGTATGGTTCTGATTTTGTCCGAAGGTTTGTAACCGTCAAGCGCGATAAGCGCAGCAGCCTCATCCATGACGTCAATAGCTTTGTCGGGAAGATTTCTGTCGGTAATATATCTGTCGGATAAATTGACGCAGGCCTCAATCGCAGCGTCTTCGTAAATCACATTATGGTGTTCTTCGTATTTGCTTTTTATTCCGTAAAGAATTTTAAGAGTGTCTTCCTTGGAAGGCTGAGAAACGGCTATGGGCTGGAATCTTCTCTCGAGCGCAGCGTCTTTTTCGAAATATTTTCTGAATTCCTCTTCGGTTGTGGCACCGATTAACTGAATTTCGCCTCTCGATAATGCGGGTTTTAAAATATTGGATGCATCAAGTGTTCCTTTTGCTCCGCCCGCGCCGATAAGAGTATGTATTTCATCCATAAAAAGAACGATGTTGCCGTCATCGGTAACTTCCTCTATTACGGCTTTAAGCCTTTTTTCGAATTCACCCCTGTACTGTGTGCCCGCTACAAGCGAAGACATGTCAAGAGAGAGAATTCTTTTGTCCTTTATGATTTCGGGAACGCTTCCGTCTGCTATTCTTTGAGCAAGTCCTTCGACGATTGCCGTTTTGCCGACACCCGGCTGGCCCACCAGGCAGGGATTGTTTTTGCTTCTTCTCGCAAGCACCTGAACGATACGCATGATTTCGTCATCGCGTCCTATAACGGGATCGAGTTCACCCATCGAAGCCATTTCCGTAATGTCTTTAGTATAATCCTCAAGGCTGAATTTGGAATTTCCCTCACCCATCGAAGCCTCGTCGGCTCTTACGAATTCCTCGGGAAAATCACCTTCGTCTTCATAACCGAAATTGGCTACTATTTCATCTGCGATTTTGCCTATGGGAGTATTGCTGTCTTTCAAAAGATAAGTAAGCAGATTGTATGCCAGGCATTTTTCTTCGGTAACGATTGCATAAAGAATATGCTCGGTTCCGACCATGGCCGAACCGGTTTCCTCTGCGGTTCTTTGCGCGATATCGAGTATTCTTTTAACCTGGGGTGTATGTTCGAGTTTGCCTTTTACGCTTACTTTTCTTAAAGATTCGCTTCTCGTCTCAAAGCTTTTCTTTACATCCGCACTCGTAATATTGTGGCTTAAAAGAATACTTCCGGCCAAAGAATTCTCGCATTTTGCGAGACCGTACAAAAGATGCTGGGTATCAAGTGCGCTTGCTCCCAGACTTTTGCCTATCTGATTGGCATATTTAAGTACCTGTTTGCTTTGTTCGTTTAATTCCATAAGTAATTCCCTTATAACAAAGCCCCTGTTATTTCTAACAGAGGCTTAAAATTTTAGATGTCAATAAAATCTATATCATCATCGTCATCTTCGTCAACGTCATCGTAATATTCGTCGTCGACACCGTCGTCATCAACCTCGGTTGTAAAGTAATTTAAGAACTTATCCTTGGCTCTGGACGCTTTGCTTTGTATCGGTTCTCTATCCGAGTTTCGCGAACTTCTCGATTCGCTTGTTCTTCTTCTAGAATTCTCGATTGAGGATACGGGAATTTCATCCTCGTCGTCCTCTTCGTCATCCTCGTCGTCGTAATCGTCGTAATCGTAGTCGTCATCGTTTTCAACGCCTCTGGAAAGCTTGAGCGCCATAAAGAATACAACGCCGAGAAGAAGAATAATTAATATGATTAAAACAACAAGGATTACCTTGATGTTGATACCGAAAATCTTGGCATCCGAACTCTTTTGTTTGCCGCCGTCCAACAGACCTTCATACGAAATATAGGTATCCGTCTTCTGATCGAAAATATACCATCCGGTATTATCCTTTTCGTTTACGCCGTAAAGGATTGTATAATCACCTTTGTTCCATACTTTAACGCCCGCATCCTCAAGTGTTTTTTCCTTAAAACCTTCGGGAAGATTCTTGGGCTCTTCAACGGGCTCGAGGGGATCGATTTTTTTCTTGGTCTCTTTTACGGGTTCGGGTTCGGATTCATCTGGCAAAACATCGGTTTCATCCTGATTTGCATCGACATCCGTATTCTGAGTATCATCGGGTTTGTCGGTGTTTGGTGTGGTCGAATCGATATTTGTCTCGGCGGGAGTATTGGTGGGTTTTGTAAAAGTAAGAAGATCGCTTCTTATAAAACCTGTCTTTGTTGCTCCGTCTGCGACAAAAGATACCTTATACCATTTGTAGCCGTCGGAAGCGGTTGCTTCTCCCGTAACGGTAACTTCAGTATTCTTTTGAGCTCTTGCAACCAAATCCGAAGTAGCCGAAGCCTGGGAACGGATATTTACCGTATCGCCCGCGATATAAGCGGCTTTGGCATCGATATTCGTAACATTTGTAGTGGTAGTCGTGGTTGTTGTATTTCCGCTTGATTTTGTAATCAAATCGCTTCTTACATAACCCGTAGTGCCTGTGGCAGTGGTAACTTTATACCATGTTTCGCTACCGTTTTTCTTCTCTTCGAGAATGGTAACCTTGTCTCCGGAATTGACTTTTCCGAGAGAAGTACTTGTTTGATTTGCATCGGAACGGATATTTACGTTATTGTCGTTTACCGTACCGGGTACATCGGCTTTTGCGATGATCGGAAATATAAATATACATGAAATCAAAACCGCTAAAGCAGATGCAGCTTTAATACAAAATTTCTTATTGATTAATTTCATTTTGTCACCTCTTGAATGTATCTACACAACTATAAAATATACCTTTTTTTGACAAATACGTCAAGTCGCGCACTACGCCTCGTCTATCGCTTTTCCTATGTCGTGACGCATGTATTTGTTGTCAAAATCAACCCATTCGGTTGCCTCGTAAGCCTTCTTTCTGGCTTCGACGAGATTGCTTCCGAGAGCGGTGATACCGAGTACTCTTCCTCCGTTTGTAACGACTTTTCCGTCAACCTTCTTGCTGCCCGCATGGAAGCAGAAATAATCGTCCTTACCGTTGAAATTCTCAAGTCCTCTGATTTCCTTTCCTTTTTCGTAGGAAACGGGATAACCGTCGCTTGCGAGAATTACGCATACGGCCGCATTGTCTTCGAATTCGAGTTCTATTCTGTCAAGATGTCCTTCGATGCATGCTTCGAAAACATCCACAATATCATTCTTCATTCTGGGAATGACAACCTGTGCTTCGGGATCTCCGAATCTTGCATTGTATTCAAGAACCCTGGGTCCTTCGGAGGTCAACATAAGTCCGAAGAAAATGATTCCCTTGAATTCTCTTCCTTCTGCTCTCATGGCATCAACGGTTGCCTGATAAATGTATTTTTTGCAGAAATCATCCACTCTCTCGGTATAAAAAGGTGAAGGTGAAAAAGTACCCATACCGCCGGTATTGAGTCCTTCGTCATTATCTTTCGCTCTTTTGTGATCCTGAGCGGATGTCATGATCTTGATTGTTTTTCCGTCGGTATACGAAAGAACGCTGACTTCCCTGCCGGTCATGAATTCCTCGATAACCATTTTGTTGCCTGCTGCACCGAATTTCTTGTCATCCATGATTTCATGAATTCCTTCTACAGCCTCATCGTAATCTTTGCAGATCAATACGCCTTTTCCGAGTGCAAGACCGTCCGCTTTCAATACGACGGGGAATTTGCATTTGTCAAGGAATTCGATTGCAAGCGAAGAATCTTCGAAAACTTCGTATTTTGCGGTCGGAATGTTGTATTTTTTCATCAAATCCTTGGAAAAAGCTTTGCTTCCTTCAAGAATTGCGGCTTTTTTATTGGGTCCGAACACTTTAAGACCTGCAGTCTCAAGTACATCCACAATACCTGCAACCAGGGGATCGTCAGGTCCGATAACAACCATATCCACCTGCTTTTCCAATGCAAACATGGCTATCTTGTCAAATTCAAAAACTCCGATGGGAGCACATTCCGCAAGCTCTTCGATTCCCGCGTTTCCCGGAACGCAATACAATTTGTCAACTCTTTTGCTCTTAGCCAATGCGGATACTATGGCATGTTCTCTTCCGCCGCCTCCGACTACCAAAATTTTCATTTCTTCTCGGTCTCCTTTGCAATCAATCCAATACTTTCGGGTAAAATAATCCATTCGGCCTGCTCCATAACCCTTCTTTGAAGAATTTCCGGAGTATCGCCTTCTTTAACTTCCACGGCTTTTTGCATTATTATGGGGCCGGTGTCGGTTCCTTCATCGACATAATGAACCGTGGCTCCCGTAATCTTTACGCCTCTTTGCAAAGCGGCTTCGTGAACTTTGAGTCCGTAGTAGCCGGTTCCGCAAAAAGAAGGAATAAGCGATGGATGAATATTGATGATTCGTCCTCTGTAAGCTTCTATGACATTTTTCGGAATTACAACCAAAAAGCCGGCCAAAACCACCAAATCGGGTTTTGCTTCGTTTAACGAATCAAGCAAAGCCGAATTGAATTCGTCCCTGGTTGAAAAGCTCTTCGGTGAAACGCAAACGGCATCTATACCTTCATTTCGGGCTCTCTCAAGCGCATAAGCGTTCGGATTGTTTGAAATCACGCGTACAATTTCGACATTTTCGAGTCTGCCTGATTTGATTGAATCGATGATTGCCTGAAGGTTGGTGCCTCCGCCCGATACACAGACAGCAATTTTTAACATAATTCGACTCCCTTTTCACCGTTTACGCATTTGCCTACAATATAGGGTTCTTCGCCTGCGGCGATAATTGCCTGCATTGTCTTATCGGCATCTGCGGGATCTACGGCGATAACCATTCCGAGACCCATGTTAAATGTGTTATACATCATTTCCTCCGCAATCTGGCCTTCTTTTTGGATAAGACCGAAAATGGGAGGTACGGGATAGGAATCTTTTTTAACGGATGCCTTGATTCCGTCGGGAAGCATTCTGGGAATGTTTTCGTAGAATCCGCCGCCGGTAATATGGCTGCATCCTTTAATCTTAACACCTGCGTCCTTTATGCTCTTTAAAGCTTTGACATAAATCTTGGTGGGTGTGATAAGCGTTTCGCCGAGTGTATTTCCGAGTTCGTCTCTGTAACGGTTCAAATTGTCTTCGGTCATTCTGAATACTTTTCTTACAAGCGAGAAACCGTTTGAATGAACACCGCTTGATGCCATACCGATAAGAACATCTCCGTCTTTGATATCCTGACCGGTAATCAGGTCTTTTCTGTCAACAACGCCTACGGCAAATCCCGCAAGATCGTATTCGTCCTCGGGCATAAGTCCGGGATGCTCTGCCGTTTCTCCTCCGACAAGCGCGCAGCCCGACTGCTTGCATCCTTCCGCAACGCCTTTTACGATGGTTGCTATTTTTTCGGGAATGTTCTTTCCGCAAGCTATATAATCAAGGAAAAAGAGGGGTTCGCCGCCGGCACACGCAACGTCGTTTACACACATTGCAACCGCATCGATTCCGATGGTGTCATGCTTGTTCAAAAGAAATGCGAGTTTGACTTTCGTTCCGCATCCGTCCGTGCCGGACAAAAGAACGGGATCGTCCATTTCTTTAAACTTGTTCATCGAGAATGCGCCGGAAAATCCGCCGATTCCGCCGAGAACTTCGCTTCGAAACGTCTCTTTTACATAACCTTTCATCAGTTCGACTGATTTGTAACCAGCCTCAATGTCTACTCCGGATGATTTGTAATCCATTTTTTTCTCCTTTATATGTTTTTTGTTTAAAACAATTAATTAATAATTTTTGTATCCGACTTCCTGAAGTCTTGCATCCTTTTCCTGAACGCTATTCTTAAGTGATTCCGAATAATCTTTGAGTTTATTCAAAAGTTCCTCGTCGGATGTTGCCAGAATTTTTGCCGCAAGTATGCCTGCATTCGCACCGCCGTTGATGGCAACGGTTGCCACGGGAATTCCCGAAGGCATCTGTACGATCGAATAAAGCGAATCCCTGCCGCCCAGGCTCGTTGTATGCATGGGAATACCGATAACCGGCATCGGGAAAATAGCCGCGCACATACCGGGAAGGTGAGCCGCCATTCCGGCACCTGCGATAATTACCTTAAATCCTTTCGATTCAGCCGTCTTGGCATATTCGAAAAACACATCGGGTTCTCTGTGAGCGGATATGATTGTCATTTCGTAGGAAATACCGAATTTGTCAAGCATTTCGGCTGCTTTGCTCATTACGGGCATATCCGAATCCGAACCCATTACAATACCGACTTTAGCCATTTTTTTCTCCTTAAATCTTTTATCTTTTACCAGTTTGAATAATGTTCAAACAAATCAAACGTGGTTTTTCCGTTAATGATTATTTCGTGATCGTCTCTTATAGTAATGTCAAAAGAGTAATAATTTCCGTTTTCGTCAATCAATACGATGAAGGATTCATGATCCGTGGAATAAGGCGTTACAACCGTTCCTTTTTTAAGGGTTGTTTCGCCCTCCAGGGGTTTGCCGTCCTTATCGGAAGTCTTGCATTTCAAATCTTCGCTTGCCGTATAATAATCGTCGTCTTCCCAGTTGTTGTATATGTAATAGAAATATACGTCCGATATCTCAAGCTGTCCGTCTTCGCCTATAACGGAATCCGCTTTCGAAAAAGCAAAGTTGAAGCAGAAAGAACCGTTTGATTCGTAATCGACTCCGGTAAGTTCGTTGGTGTTGAAACTTATGCCTCCGGAGAATTTTTCTTTTTCGACAAACTCACCGTCCTCATATTCAAAGAACTGAAGCATTTCAACGCCGTCGAAATAATAATTCTGAACATAGATATAATCTTTGCCGTTACGTCTTATTATATAAACCACGGGGTCCATCATCGAGCCCGCAAGACGTTCTTCCTGGTAAAAATCATCTCCCCAGATGTGCAATATTTCATATGTTTCGGAATAATATCCGCTTTCTTCGTTATAGCTTTTATCCCAGCTGAAGCAAATATTTTTTTCTTCGCCGTCAATCAATATGGGGTAATACGCGTTTGCGTTTGCCCTTAAAACATATTCGGTGTCGGCATCGGTAAAATATTCCGGATTGAGATATTCGGGATATTCGTCGTAATTTACGTATACCACCTGATGTCCGCAGGCATAGGGAGCCACAAAATAATCTCCGAAATAAAACGCCACGCCCTGATAATTGATCGTCCATCCGATGCTGTTTGTATCAAAAAGATCGTCAATGGTATCTTTCAGCGCTTCCTTTGTTTCGGCAAAGAAAATATCTTGATCGTAATTTTCATAAAGTTCGTCGGCAAGAATTTCGCTTAATCCTTCGGTTTTCAGAAATACGTCTTCGAATGCGATGTCTTCGCCGGTCTGAGAATTGATATTGTATCCGCCGAGATAATTTCCGCCGTGAGCTCCTCCGTAATAGGTTTCGGCATTGCACATTACGGAAAATACTTTTTGATCGGCTCTTATTACGCCCTTGTGGTCGGTTTCGTAAAAGACCGGACCCCAGTTTATATCCGAATCCTTAAATGTTTCTTCCCAGTCGTTAATAAAACCTTCAAATGTTTTTTCGAGATTCGTTCTGTTATCTTCGTTTATCTTCTGAAGTCTTTCGGAAAGTTCCTTGTATTCGTATCCGTTTCCCTCATACGAAGAAACATGTATGTCGGAATATTCCGTTCTGGCTTTTTCGAAATACTGCCCTTCGGAATTCGTAAAATAATCGTTTTCAACTATCGAATCGTACACGCTCCATGCGGGATAGGAAGTATATTTCATATCCGCATAGGGACTTTTTTTGTCGTCCTCGGTTACGTTTTGAGAGTTAACGTCATTGTTTGCGTCGGTTTCAATCTTCTGCACGATATTCGCAACACTGTTGTTTGTATCCTTGTCCGCCGTTTTGATATAGGCATCGGGGGTACATGCGCTCAATGACGCAACCAAAGCCGTCGAAATCAATAATGCCTTGAATTTTTTCATTTTCTCCTCCATGGTCTGCGGCCGTTCTTCCGCCAATTCTCAAAAAACCACAGACATAGTTATTTTACTACAAACAATCGTGTATCACAAGATAAAATCATATTCCTCGCTTCGTTATAATTACCAAAAAAGAAGAGAAGTTTGGAGCTTCTCTTCTACATTTTTTTATTTGGCCAGTATCATCATTATCTTGTTCGATCTGTTTACGAATTTGGTCATCTCTTCGGGTGAAAGAGGTCCGTGCTGTATAAGCGCAAGATCGTAGAGCTGCTCGCAGATAATATTAACGTTTTCGCCGTCCTTTTCGTCGATTAAGTACTGTACGAGCTTGTTGTTGGCGTTAAGAACGAGTGTCAAACCTTCTTTGCTGAATTCGTCTATGCCCATTCCGCTTGCGTACATACGCATCATTTCCTGCATCTTTCTCGTTTCGCCGGACATTGTCATCATTGCCGAAATGTCTTTGTTTTTAAGCTTCTCGAGTTTGATTTTGATATCGTCTTTCTTGACTATTTTTTTGAAGAGTTTTCCGAGTTCCTCTTCGTTTGCCTTAAGTTCTTCTTCTGCCTTTGCGGAAGTCTTGCTCTTTAAGGCATCGGATAAATCTTCGTCGATTCTCTTGAAGATTACGCCCTCGTTCTTCATTTCAAGCTGATTTACAAAAGGCATATCGATATTGTCCGTAAGCATAACGGCATCCATCTTTGCCTTTTTGAACATTGCCACATACTGGCTTTGCTCAATGGGATCCGTAACGAAGTAAATAATCTTTTCCTTCTTTTCGCCCTCTTTATCTCCTTCGGGTGTTTCGTCTGTATTTTCTCCTTCGGATACAACTTCCGCTTCCACGGGATTTCCGTCTTCGTCAACCGCCTCGGATACATCGATGGGCTTTGTTTCAAGGCACTCGGGAAGCGTCATGTAATTGCCGTCCAAATTCTTAAAGAGAATGTAATCGTTCATCTTTTCGCAGAATTTGTCATCCTTTAAGCAGCCGTATTTGATGAAGGGTGAAATGTCTCCCCAGTATTTCTCGTAATTTTCCTTATCCGTTTTGCACATTCCGGATAATTTGTCTGCCACTTTCTTTGTGATGTATTCACTGATTTTGTTGACAAATCCGTCGTTTTGAAGTGCTGAACGGGAAACGTTCAAAGGAAGGTCCGGACAGTCGAGAACACCCTTTAAAAGAAGCAGGAATTCCGGAATAACCTCTTTGATGTTATCCGCAATGAACACCTGATTGTTATAAAGTTTAATGGTTCCCTCTATCGCATCGTATTCCATGTTAATCTTGGGGAAGTACAAAATTCCCTTGAGATTGAAAGGATAATCCATATTAAGATGAATCCAGAACAGGGGCTCTTTGTAATCGTTGAAAACCTTGCGGTAGAATGCAAGATAATCGTCCTTTTCGCACTCTGCGGGATTCTTCATCCACAAAGGATGAGTATCGTTCAAAAGTTCGGGACGCTTTTTGATTTTGATCTTTGCTTCGTCCTCTCCCTCTTTCTTTTCCAATTCTTCCACAACAATGTCGTCTTCAAGTTTTTCGCTCGCCTTGATTGTCTGTGT
Organism: Lachnospiraceae bacterium; assembly: GCA_017613435.1. Lineage (GTDB taxonomy): Bacteria > Bacillota > Clostridia > Lachnospirales > Lachnospiraceae > UBA3766. Next base: position 63,937 of record JAGADU010000078.1, read on the forward strand.
TTCCTTTGTGTCTTCCTTGCTTAAATAGATTTCGGTGGGCATGAAGGAGCAGTATTTTTTGATGATTTCCCTTGCTCTGTATTCGTTGCAAAATTCGACGCAGTCTTCAGTAAGATGCAAAGTAATTACCGTACCGATATCCTTTTTGTCTGAATCTTCCATTGTGAATTCGGTTCCGCCGTCGCATTCCCAGTGTACTGGTTTGGCTCCGTCTTTGTAGGAAAGCGTATCGATGGTAACCTTTCCTGCAACCATAAATGCGGAATAAAATCCCAGACCGAAATGTCCGATAATCTGGTCGTCGTTGGCCTTGTCCTTATATTTTTCGATAAAGTCCGTAGCTCCCGAGAAAGCAATCTGGTTGATGTATTCTTCGACTTCCTCGGCAGTCATTCCGAGACCGTTGTCCGTAAAAGTAATTGTTTTCTTTTCGGGATTGACGCATACATCTATTCTTTCCTTAAAACCGTCGGGAAGAGTATATTCTCCCATCATGTCGAGTTTCTTTAATTTGGTGATTGCGTCACAACCGTTTGAAATAAGCTCACGCATAAAAATATCGTGATCGGAATAAAGCCATTTTTTGATAATCGGAAATATGTTTTCCGAATTGATTGATAACGAACCCTTTTTTGCCATTTTTGTCACCTCTTTTATTGTTATCGAAGGATAAAATCCTCTATTAATACTTGTTTTTTCGTACATGGATAATTATAAAACCGCGAAAATCAAAAGTCAACAAAAAATTAGCACTCAATTTATCTGAGTGCTAATAATCATTTTCCTTCTATCATTATGTCCGTATAAATGTCGAAAAAAGAATCCGTGGTAACCTCCGAATCGTGAATAATTGCAATACTGTTCCATTCTTTTTCGTTAAGATTTGCGATGATATTCGGCAGATATTCGTTGTATTTTTCTTCAAAGGCCTTTCTCTTGGCCTCGTTTATAATCGCTTCCTTATTTTCGTTTGTGGCTTTTCTCTCGTAGGTGCTGATGCATTTAAGTATGTAATAACCGTCTTCGGTGGTTATAATATCGCTTATTTCACCCTCTTCGAGTTCGAAAGCCTTTTCTTCGAAAGACTCGGGCATTTCGCCCCTTCTGTACGCATGTGTGCTCTCGTCGTCTTCGTTGTAAAGAGCACAGAGGCTTTCAAAATCGGCTCCGGTTACGGCTTTTTCCCTTATTTCCAAAGCCCGCTCCCTTGCTTCTTTTTTTGCGGAAGGCGAATAATCGGTAAGTCTTCCGTGCGAATCCTCATGATAGGTCTTTATGAATATTTCCTGTACAATAATGCTTCTTGCATCGTCGTCGCTTATTTCAAAATCAACTTCGTCTACGATTGAATTGTATACTTTTTCGGCCAATGCGTATTCAAGATACATCTGATAAATCAGATCCTCGTCGGCCCCAAGCTCCGTCTTTTCTTTTTTGGACAAAGTCTTCATGTAGGCTTTGGCGGCCTTTTTGACCGATTTCTTTTCGTCTGATGAAAGCGAAACCTTTTCGCTCTTTGCCATGAGATTCAAAACCTTGATTCTCGTAACTTTGGCCAAAACGGTTTCCTTGAACGCATCTTCGATTGTTGTGTTTCCTGCATTCGTTTCCCAGATTTCCTTGCCGAAAGTCGATTCGTATGCATTTGCCATATTGGTAAGATACACATTCATCTCCGCTCTGCTGCAGCTTGCGGTATTGATTCTGAAAACTTCGCCCTCGGAAAATCCGTCCGTAACGACCACGGTTTTCGCGCACGAGGACAAAAAAACAATCGAAACAACCAACGCAGATATTGTTTTTATTTTACAAAAAAGAAAATTTTTCATTTATAAACCCGAAAACAACAAATCCTTCAA
>JAGADU010000011.1 GCA_017613435.1 Lachnospiraceae bacterium
ACGAAGCCGACAGGCTGTCTTTTATGAACATTCTGGAAGAATATCTTTATGCGGAATGCAAAGACCGCGGGAAAATCGCAAATGCATGCGATGCCGCTTTGCTTACGCGAAAGATTTTCCTTTCCGAACTTCGAAAAAAGAGATTCCTCAAATATCTTATATACCACCTGAAATACTGACGGAAAACGTCAATATTCCCTTATCACTTCGACAACGTTTTCGGTGTAATCGTACCTTCCGAATGCAACGATGCAGCTCATTACCATGGGGAAGAAAACCGCACAAACGCAAAATACTTTTCCCCGGCCGAACGATTGTGCCAACGCATAAGTCGAAAACCGGTGAAGAATCGTCGAAAAGAGCCTGAAGAGCGTACGTAAAAGCAGCATTATGTAAAAGAAAAGGCCCATGGAAGCAAGCGAAGCCGACTTTATTTCCTCACTCATACCGATGGATTCTCGAAACATCGTCATGGCATTGTCCGAGCCGAGAAGGAATAAGCTTGTGATGAATACTCCCGTCCATGCCGCCAAATCGAGTATAAATATCAAAACCGCGCTTTTGGGATTAAATGCCAGATTATATATAGCCAATCTGTTGTAAAAAGGAACCAGTCCTTTCCACCATCCTTTGTCCTCACCCTTTTGAATGATTATACATTTGCATATAATCTTCAAATACCAAACCAGCATTTCCCAAAATAATACCAAAAGTTCAAAGCCCAATATTATCGCTAAAATCGAATCGTAAGTAATCATTGTATCCCCCTGTTGCAAAATCGTTTTGTCTTTCCTTTATCATATCAACATTTAAATGTTTACGTCTACGGTTTTTTTGAGCCGCAGTTGGAACAAAATCCGCCCGTATTTTTATCGTAATTGCATTCGGGACATTTCCATGCGCCGTCCGGAATTTCTCCTTCGTCACCTTCCGTGATTTCGCCCGGATTTACAGGCTCGTAAATCATGCTGTTTCGCGATGAAACGCCCATTTTCACGTCATGCGCGGGCATTTGGAACGTAAACACGTATCCGTGATTGTTATCGTATTCCTGTTTTAAAACAACATCTTCGCTGTCGGTATAAAAGCTGTAATCCGTATCCGTTGCAATCATGTCGTAATAAACGGTTACTTTTTCGCCCTCTTCATATTTCTTTTTTTCAGTCTCAAATCCCGTTTTCTCAAATGTCAGAACATATTTAGGTTTTCCGCATCCAAACAGACTCATAAAAATTATTACCCCCGTCAAAAAACAAATACTTTTCTTTTTCATTATAAAACTCCCGCTTCCTTACACTTCGGGTTAAAACCAACCCAAAATCATTATATCTTTTCGGCGATAAATCGGCAAACAATAAAAAATCCCGACGGAAATCGGGTCTTTACATTTTCTCAATAAAAATTTATGATGTAATCGCAGGTTTGTAACGGAAATAACGGAAAGGAGAATTCACATGAACACAAATTCCGGAAACGAAGTAAAAGAAGTTAAAGCAGGACCGGGTGCCTTGAGCATTATCGGCTTTATAGCCGCTTTTCTCGCAGCACCCGTAGGTTTTATATTAAGCATTATTGCGTTGGTTAGAAAAGACGGAAAACGCAAGGGTTTTGCTGTTGCAGGTCTGATTATTTCAGTAATCCTTACAATAATCGGCGTTATCAGTGCAATTGTTGTCTTTTTCGGTATCATCGGAGCCGGTGTTATGGCACCTCAGGTTGTAAAATACGCTTCGGAATCAGATCTCGCTCAGGATTTGCAGCTTTGCAGTGAAATTCAGTCTGCAATGACCGTAGCGGCTCTCGATCCCGATGTGGCTGGAGATCTGCCCGAAAGCAGTTCCATTCCCGCCAATCTCGAAGACCTTCCCGAAGGCAAATACAGAGATGCCATTGAAGAAATACTCGGATGCAGTCTCGAAGATTTGAAGTACCGTGTTAAAAGTATCGAGCCCGAAGATACCGTAATTTTATATAAATACAACGGTAACAAGATCGGTGTCAGAATAACTAACCTTGATCCGACCGGAACAAACAGTTTCCACGTTGAAATTAATTTTTAAACATTACCGTTTGAGTTTTTGTACTCGTTAAGCTTTTCGGTGTAAACATTTCCGCGTTTTTTCATGATCAAATTGTCGATTACGATCGATGCGATGTAGGAAATGACAACTGCTGCAGCGAAAAGAACCCACATAAGAATGCTTCCTCCTCCGACGAAAATACCCATGAGATAGAACATAAGGATTTCAATGGGAACAATCAGGACGAAAAAGATTGTAAGCGAAAAGATGAAACCTTTCTTTTGCATCTTCGGATTGAGGAAGCATCCTACAAAGCAGAACACACCAACCGCGCAAAGGGCGAAAAGTTTAAGCAGGAAAGATACGGAAAGTTCCTTTACTCCGAAGACAGATGATGCAAGAACCGTGCAAAGCACGAGCCATGCGTAAATAAATGCCAATGCGTTTCTGAAATTTATAATCATTTGTTTCATATCAGTAATCTCCTTTACAAGTTAATAACAAATTCAGTAAATCCGGATTTAATTTTTCAAAATAATTAAATTGGGATTAAATTTTTACAAGTTCAATAATTTCTTTAGTTCAATTGCATAACGCCTGGAAACCACGACAACTTCCCCGTTTGACAGTGTTGCAAGAATATTTCTGGTAATTTCGGGTTTAAGTTTGTTAACTTTGTTGATGTTAATGATCGTGGATTTCGAGCACCTGAAGAAGTCTTTTTCATCCAAAGTTTCTTCAAATTCATAAAGCCTTTTTTCCGTCAGCAAAACCCTGTTATCTGTATATATAAATGTCTTTTTATCGACCGATTCTATATAAAGAATGTCGTTTAAATCAACATTGACTATTTCACCGTTGTCACTTGCCGGAATGAACGAATTGAATCTTTTTAAATGTCTTTCAAGTCTGGATACTTCGTCCGTAACATCCTTGCAGTGAATTTCAACGTATATTTTTTCTTCATTTTGATCCTTTAAAATATCAATCTTCAACTCTTTGTTTATCCTTTCTCATATTTGCAAAAATAAAAACGTTAAGTAAAATCTGACAAACAACTATGAACAATGCGATTGCTGCGTTGCCGAAGATAATTCCCGCTGCGAACGAGCCGATTGTTTCGATGATTGAAAAGACCATATAGGGCTTGCAGTTGTATACCCAGCTGAAGGGTAAAAGGTGTGCGGCGAATACTACGGCGTAAACCATAAGCATTCCCACGGGTTTCTGGTTATATGCCCAAAGTACTGCGAGCATATAAAGGTTTTGGTTCATCGTGCAGAGAAATCCGAGGCTCTTTATCGGGTTGCTCGTTTTCTTTAAGAAATGAGCACCGATCAGTTTTCCGAAGATCAGTGACAGGGGCATCACGCCTGCCGAGCACGAGAATGTGATTGTGTTTTTGGTTACCTGATCAATATTGAGGAACTGCGCTACAAGAATGATTGTCCACAAAACCACCGAAGCCATCATGAAAGGCAATCCGCATTTTTGTGCTTCGCGCTGTTCTTCTTTAAGATTGTTGAGAATTTTGATACCGTCTTTTAATGATAATGCATCCATAGTTAAACCTCCTGTTTTGTTAACTGTTTGCTTGTTATGGGTACATCATAAACGGCATGAATGCGCCTCGCAATACCTTGACTACCAAGCGGTACAAAACACATTCCCAAGATGCCAAAATTCGTATTTTTTTGTATTTACAGGCTGTTTTTTTACTCTTCTTCGCTGTAATTTTGTGCTCCCTCGGACTGTCCTTCGGGAGAGATTCTCTTCTCTTTCATTACGTTAAAAACAGCGATTCCGATTGCGCCGAGAGTACCGAGACCGCTTAACGCTCCGATTACCAGATCGTCAATAAGACCGATGCCTCCGGGAATCAGGTCAGGTATGAAATCGATGGGAGATACACCGTATAAAATACCTATTCCGGCAAGAACTATCGCGCCGATTGTGCCGACCTTCTTCATGGTCTTAATCTTCTTTTGCATGCAATCGTAGCAAAATCTTTCTTCCGAACCAAGTAATTCAACTCCGCATTTTTGACATTTCATTTTCCCTTCCTCACTTTCAAATATAAAGATTTAAATTTATAAAATTCATGTTTCCATTTTTATATAATCATAAAAGTATTTAATGATATTTCTTAATTTCTTAATTTCTTAATTTCTTAATTTCTTATTCTCTTAATTTTTTATTTACTTATTTTCTTATATTTTACTTACGTTTCAGCTCCCAAAACATTACCGCGCTCGCCGCCGCGACATTTAACGAATCCACCACGGGATTCATCGGGATTTTGGCAACGAATTTGCTTCTTTTTATTGTATCGTCCTTAAGGCCGTATCCTTCGTTTCCAAGGATAATCGCAATCTTCTTTTCTTCTTTGATTCGAGGATCGTCAATACCGATCGAATCATCGGAAAGCGCCATCGCAACGGTTGCAAAGCCGTTGTCCGAAAGAATTTTCAAATAATCTTCATCCTTGTCGATTTTGGTCCACGGTATCTGAAATACCGTACCCATGCTGACTCGCCCGGCTCTTTTATATAAGGGATCCGACGAATCGGAAGTGATAATTATCGCTTCGACTCCCATCGCTGCAGCGGAGCGGAAAATCGAACCTATATTGGTGGGGTTTTGAACATTTTCCAAAACCGCAACAAGGCTTTTGCCCCTTAAAATTTCATCCGCGGATAAAAGGGGTTTTCGCTTCATTACAGCCAGAACGCCTTCCGTTAACGCATAACCCGCCAGCTCTCTTAATATAGAATCGTCGGCAACGAAAATCGGACAGCCGCCGCTTTTTTCAAATATTTCCAAGGTCTCTTCGTCGGATAAATCTTTGGCCGTAAGCATTGAAACCGCTTCGTATCCGGCGTCAAG
>JAGADU010000079.1 GCA_017613435.1 Lachnospiraceae bacterium
GTAAGTACACACATAATCTTACCGAATATAACACCGGCTGCAGTACCGAATGAGAATGCTACAAGGCCGAGTATAACGATTGCAACGGTTTCAAAGTTAAGGAATGCTTCTGCGCTTGTTGTTGCACCTACGGATGTGCCGAGGATGATAACAACGATGTACATAAGTGCGTTGGAAGCAGTTTCCTGAAGCTGTCTTACAACACCCGACTCTCTGAAGAGGTTACCGAGCATGAGCATACCTACAAGGGGAGCCGTTGTGGGAAGTAAGAGTGAAACGACTATTGTAACTACAATAGGGAAAAGAACTTTTTCAAGTTTGGAAACGGGACGAAGCTGTTCCATCTTGATTTTTCTTTCTTTTTCCGTTGTTAAAAGCTTCATGATGGGGGGCTGAATAATGGGTACAAGTGACATGTACGAATATGCAGCGACCGCGATAGGTCCGAGAAGTCTTGTCTGTCCGAGCTTACCTGCAAGGAAGATCGATGTAGGGCCGTCTGCACCGCCGATAATGGAGATTGCTGCGGCAGCCTTGTCGTTAAAGTCTACAAGACCCGTCTGGTTAATAAGAAGCGCTCCGAAATATGCTGCGAAAATACCGAACTGTGCAGCTGCTCCGAGCAGGAAACTCTTGGGGTTTGCGATGAGGGGACCGAAGTCCGTCATGGCACCTACACCAAGGAAAATAAGTGAAGGCAAAATTGCCCATTCATCCAAAATGTAGAAGTAGTATAAAAGTCAGCCACCATGTCCACCTTCGCCAAACGGTCTCATAATATCGGGATAGATATTAACCAAAAGCATACCGAATGCGATGGGAACCAAAAGCAAAGGTTCAAATTCATGGCGAATCGCAAGATAAAGGAAGAAACAAGCAACCAGTATCATTGCGGCATTTCCCCATGTCAAATTGAAAAATGCTGTCTGATGGAGGAGATTATCTACTGTATTGATTATATATTCCATCGTTTTTTCTCCTATCAAAAAGATACTGATTAGTTAAGTGTGGCAAGAAGCGCACCTGCTTCGATTGCATCTCCGACATTTACTTCGATACTTGCAACAGTACCGTCCTGAGGAGCAACAACGGGGATTTCCATCTTCATTGCTTCGATGGTAACTACCGCATCACCCTTCTTTACTGTATCGCCGACCTTGGTATCAATCTTGAATACCTTGCCTGCCGCACCTGCTTCAACTCTTACGGAACCTGCCGCACCGCTTGCCTTGGGTGCTGCAGCGGGAGCTGCTGCTTGAGGAGCTGCCTTGGGAGCTGCTTTTTTAACGGGAGCTGCTACAGCGCCTGTAGAAGCACCTTCTTCAACTGTTACATCATAAACATTGCCGTTAACGGTAATTGTATAATTTTTCATAATTACTTCCTCCTAATACTGGGCGTTCTGCCACTTTTTCGATTGAGATTTTCTAATGCTTCTGACAACAAATCCGTCCGTGGATGAATTGCCTTCGTATGCTGCAATTGCTGCGGAGATTACGGCAACAAGTTCATAATCGTCAACAAGTTCGCCCTCTTCTTTTTCAACAATATTAGCAATTGTCTTTTCAACAGATTTCTCTGTGGAAGCTGCCTGCTTTTTGGCTTTCTTATCCTCGATTGCTTTCTGAATCTTGGGAATGAGACCGAAAAGATAAATAATGCACATGATAAGAACCAATACAGAGAATACCGATCCCATACCGAGCATGGTATTAAGAGCGGCCTTTGTCATAGCCTCGCCCATAGTATATACGGGTGAAAATGTGATGTCTGTAATATTAAGGTTTTTGTCGTATGCGATGTTCATGTTTACATCACGCACACTGTAAAGAAGCGTTACGGTTACTTTGTATCCGTTCTTGTCTTCTTTGAGAATTACCTCCTCCTGATATCCCGTGAACTGACCGAGTTCTTCGTCTTCGGCAGCCAGGCAGGAATTTACGGCAGCCGTATAAACGCTTTGGCTGTCGAAGGAGAGGCTGTATTCTTCCCATTCCGAATCCTTAATTTTATAATCATCTTCGCTGATGTTAATCAGAGCGTCTTTATCATCGTTTTCAACGATTTCGTTGACAAGGACTTCTCTGTTTTTGCCGATAACATCAATTACGTAAGACTCTACCGGAGCTTTTTCACATCCGGCAAACGCAAACATCGCAGAAAGACCGAGGCATAAGAATAATGTTTTTAATTTCTTCATAGCCGTTTTTCCTTTCATTGATTAAATGATGCCGTGCTTTTTAGCCGGACGATCCTCTCTTTTTGTATATAACATTTCGAATGCACCGATAATGTATTTTCTCGCATCTGCGGGATTGATGATGTAATCGACATATCCTCTCTTTGCTGCAGATGTGCAGGAATTCTGAAGTGCATCGTATTCTTTTGCTTTTTCTTCGATTACGTCGCTGCCTTCGCCGGCATACATAATCTGAGCGGCACTCTTGGAATCGATTGCGCCGATTTTTGCTCCTTCAAAAGCAAATGTTACGTCTGCGCCGATTGCCTTGGAGTTCATAACAACATATGCGGAACCAAGAGCTTTCTCCGCAATAACATTAACCTTTGCAACAGTGCTGTTTGCAAAAGCATATGTAAGCTTAGCCGATGCTCTTGCGATTCTCTTTTCGGAGCATTTGCAAGCCTTGAATCCCGTAATGTTTGTAAGCGAAAGAACGGGAATCGAGAAAGCATCGCAGAAATTGATGAATTCTGCGGCTTTTACACAACCTTCGGCCGTAAGCTTGTCTTCGAGTTCTTCGGAAACTTTGCCTTCTTCGTCGTAAACAACGCTTCTGTTACCCACGCATCCTATTGTGTTGCCGTTTAATTTGATGAAACCGCATACCATGTCTTTTGCATATGCAGCCTTAACTTCGATGAAATTGTAATCGTCGGCAAGATCGGAAAACGCAAGACGCGCATCCTTGTATGACGATCCTATTGCATTGGATGCTCTGTTTAAATCATCCGAACATTCAACATATTCAGCTTCTTCCTCGTTATTTGCGGGCAGGAAAGAAACAAGTTCTCTCAAAGAAGCGAGGATTTCGTCCTGAGTACCTGTGAAATCAACGATTCCGCTTTCTTCGGACTGGAATTTGGCCGAAGCTGTATCGCATTTTGCGGTTGAATTTCCGTCAAGTGTGTTGGGAGAATTAACAAAAAGCTTTGCATTCTCGCTTTCCATGTATGTGAAATCGGTAAGTGAAGGGATTATTGCAAGTCCGCCGCCACAGTTTCCGAAAACAGCAGTAATCTGAGGAATAACACCTGATGCAAGTGTCTGTTTCATATAAAGTTCACCCATGGCATTTAAAGCATCGGTTGCTTACTGAAGTCTTAAACCGAAGGAATCGATTAATCCGATTACAGGCGCGCCCATCTTCATCGCCATGTCATAAAGGTTGCAAATCTTCTTTGCATGCATTTCGCCGATACTACCGTTTAAAACCGAAGCATCCTGAGCGTACACATACACAAGAGAGTCATTGATAACACCGTATCCGGTAATACAACCGTCCGAAGGGGTATCAATTTGCTTGAGATTGAAATCAGTTGCTCTTGCGGATACCAAAGCGCCGATTTCAACAAAGCTGTTTTCGTCAAGGAGAGCATTAATTCTCTCTCTTGCAGCAGAACTGGTACTCATAAGTACTACCTCCTATATATATTTAATTTGTACATTTTCAGGCGTGAGGCTTTAAAAAACCCAAAATCACGCAAATAATATTCTATCACAAAAATGTCAAACAAAGCAATAAATTATACATAGAAGGAATCTTCAAAAATACATAATATTTTCGGCTTTTGCGACCCTTTATTATCAATTTTCAACAAAAAAGAGACTTCCCGTCGGGGAAATCCCTTTTCATCCTATATTTCAACCGTTTCGGTCTTATCAGCATTGTAATTGAGCTCGCTTTCCGCCTGCGATCTGAAATCCTCCATCATATCGATACTGATTTGAGGAAGATCCTCGATGGAATCCACATTGAATGCCCTTAAAAACTGTTCGCTCGTACCGAAAAGAAGCGGTTTGCCCGGAGCATCCAGTCTGCCAAGTTCTTTTATGAGTCCGAATTCGAGGAGTTTGTTGATACCGAAATCCGAATTCACGCCCCTTATCTTCTCGATATCCATACGTGTTACCGGCTGTTTGTAGGCAATTATCGAAAGCGTTTCCAAAACCGAATCCGACAAAACGTTTTTCTTCGGGGCCGTGGCTATCTTAATAAGGTCGTCGTAATATTCGTCTTTCGTGCGAAGCTGAACGTTTCCTTCGAGCGTAACTATCTGAATGCCCCTGTCTTTCGAAGCATAATAAATTTTCATTTCTTCGATAACGTCTTTTATTTCGTTTTCTTCTTCTCCCAAGGCTTCGGCAATGTCTTTAATCGCAACGCTGTCGCCCATGGCAAAAAGAATTCCTTCGATTTTACCCTGTATTTCTTTGCGGTCCATTTTTAACTCCTGTAACAATTAGGTTTACATAATATCTATATGGTAACGTTCTCTATCGGCTTTTTGAGTTCTATGTCTATATCTCCGAAAGCGCTGTTTTGATTAACTTCGACGTTTCCGGTCTTAATCAGTTCGAGTATTACCAGAAAAGTAACTATCACTTCCATCTTGGTCTTTTGTTCGGACAAAAGGCTTCGAAACGAACATTTTTTATGCGATGTGATGTATTTTGCTATATAATCCTGTTTCTGATTTATGTCAACCTCTTCTTTCTCGATCTTTCCGAAATTCGATCTGATGGGGTCAACCTTGTCCTCGACTCTTTTCAGGCATGCATTAAATATTTCATTAAGGCTTATAAGTGTCGTTTCGCCTATCAATTCCTCGTAATCGATGGGTGCTTTGTAATTTCTTACTTCATCGGGGATGGAAGGATCTTTGTATAAATATTTGTCCGCATCCATCTGCATGTCTTTCAATTCAAAGGACATGTATTTGTACATTTTGTATTCGAGAAGTTTTTCGACGAGTTCGGCTCTCGGATCCTCCTCTTCGCCTTCTTCGTTTTCGACTTTCGGAAGAAGCATTTTGCATTTGATGTCCAAAAGTGTCGCAGCCATAACCATGAATTCGCTGACCGTGTTCAAATCATCCTTTGGCAGTTCTTTTACATATTCAAGGTACTGTCTGGTGATTTCCACAATCGGAATATCGTAAATGTCGACTTTATTCTTTTCTATCAGATGAAGAAGCAGATCGAGCGGTCCCTCGAAAACTTCCAATTTAACGGGAATAGCCATTATAACTCCATTTTATTTCGAATCAAAAGTAATGAATATAAGTTCGCCCGGATTAAACAGTCTTAAAGGCAGAGTGTGAAAACCGATACCGCAGCTTACGATAAGCCGTATAATTGCGTTTTTGCTTGAAACATAAGAATCCGCGTATCGCACGTATTTACCGTTTTCATCATAAACGCCTCCGGAATATTTGGGAAAAAATCTGAATCCCGGATGTGCAACACCCCTTAAAAGGGGCACTCTTATCAGGCCTCCGTGCACGTGTCCCGAAAGAATCAAATCGCTTCCGTAAGCATTGTAATACTTAAAATAATCGGGGTTGTGCGCAAGAAGAATATTGTATTTGTCTTCCTCTTTTTTGCCGGCAAGAGATTCTATATAATTCTCTTCCATCGGATAAGTCTTAAATCTCTTGTAAAAAGATCTGTCTATATTTATGCCTGTAACTTTTATATTACACTCTTCAAAGAATTTTGCATCGTCGGATAAAATCCTGACACCGTATTCTTTGCATTTCGACTTGAATTCATCAAAAAGAGTTCCGTAAATCTCGGGATAAATCATCGCCCTGTATTCATGATTGCCGAGTGCCGTGTAAACGGGCGCGATTTCGGAAAGTTTTTTTAAGAAATCATAAGCTCTGTCCTGCTTTCTTTTTTTGACGGCAGTCAGAGTATCTCCGCCGCAAAGAATCACATCCGGCGCATATTCCCTTATGTCCTCGAAAAATTTCGGCGTACAGGAATAATTATGCAAATCCGAAACAAAGCAGACTTTAAGTCTTTTCTTGATTTTCGGATCGTAAATCGCAACGCTTCGAACCACATAACGGTTCAAATCGACAATATTTATAATGAATAAGATTGCAACGCAGGCAATCAATGCCCCCAAAAAATATTTCAACGAGGAATCCCTTCCTTTTGAATTAATTAACCGACGTCGGTTATTATACCACAAATCGGAGTATCGGGCAAAATAAAACTGCTGCGAACAATCGCAGCAGTTAAAATCATTAGTTATATTTACGCTTTCTTGCAGCTTCAGATTTTTTCTTACGCTTTACGCTGGGTTTCTCGTAATGTTCTCTCTTACGAATTTCCTGCTGAATGCCGGCCTTGGCGCAATTTCTTTTAAAACGTCTAAGCGCGCTGTCTAAGGATTCATTTTCTTTAACTTCAACTTTTGACACTTCTCAACCCTCCTTCAAGACCAAATCTGCGTGCACGGTCTAAAGAATAATCGCACAAATTGAATTATATCAAAAAAATGTCGTACGTCAAGAAAAAAATAAAATAAGCATCCGCTCTTCGCCTCTTTAATATCTTCTTTATTATAGATTTTGTATCGTAACAAGTTTATAATGTCTTTTGGACACAAAATGTCAGAATACAATTTATTTTCGCAAAAAAGGGGAAATTGTCATGATTGCGTTATTGTCGCGCATTTTTATAAAAAACAGCAAATCTTATTCGGACGAAAACGTAAGAAGAAAATACGGAATGTTAACGGGAAGCGTCGGAATCATTCTGAATCTGTTTCTTTTTGCCGCCAAATTCAGCGTGGGCCTTTTAACATCCGCCATTTCGGTTACCGCGGATGCTTTTAACAACCTCTCCGATGCGGGAAGCAGCATAATCACGCTTCTCGGCTTCAAACTTTCGGGTCAAAAGCCCGATAACGAGCATCCATTCGGCCACGGAAGAATCGAATATATTTCGGGGCTTTTCGTATCTTTAATCATACTCATCGTAGCTTTTGAATTAATCAAAACAAGTATAGGCAAAATCATTCATCCCGAAGAAGTTATGGTAAGTTCACTTACATTTATTTTTCTTTCGATTTCAATTCTCGTAAAACTGTACATGTTTGCATATAACATGATTTACGGCAAAAAGATCGCTTCGCCGGCCATGAAGGCAACGGCAGTCGATTCGATAAGCGATACGATCGCCACAAGCGTTGTTTTAATCTGCTATATTCTTTATGCAGTGTTCAATATAAAAATAGACGCATACGCAGGTATTGCGGTAGGTCTTTTTATCGCTTATGCGGGATTTAAAACATTAAAGGAAACAATCTCTCCGCTTCTCGGACAGACCCCGGATCCCGAATTCGTAAAAGAAATAGAAAATATCGTTCGTTCAAACGATTCGGTTATCGGAATTCACGACATGATTGTTCACGACTACGGTCCCACCAGAATCTTTGTTTCGCTCCATGCCGAGGTTCCCTGCGATAAGGATATTCTTTATCTTCACGAATGCATCGACAATATAGAGAACGAAATCAAAAACAAACTCAATTGCGAAGTATCCATTCATATGGACCCCGTGGATACCAACGACGAAAATCTTTTCGAAACCAAAGTGCTTGTTTCAGAAATTCTGAAAGAAATCGACGAAAGGCTCACACTTCATGATTTCAGAATGGTTCACGGCGAATCGCATTCCAATCTTATATTCGATGTCGTTGTTCCGCATAAATTCAAATTAAGCGAAAAAGAGCTGATCGCACAAATTCAGGAACAGGTCCGTACCAAGCATAAAGGATATTATTGTGTCATAAATATCGATAACGATTATTCGGGAATTACTAAATAATCTCCTTATTTTTTACTTCGCCGTTTTCCCATTCGAGAATTTTCAGTGTTTTGCCGCCGCGAAGTCTTAATCCTTCGACTCTTCCGCTTTTCCATTCATCGGGAAGAGAAGGAAGTATCTTTATTTCTTCATTCACGCTTTGGACGAGCATCTCCGCTATCGCGGCACAGGCTCCGAAATTACCGTCAATCTGAAAAGGCGGATGATTGTCAAAAAGATTCGGAAGAGTCTGCTCTCTGATTAACGTTCTCAGATTTTCCAAAGCTTCGTTTCCCATACCGAGCCTTGCATACATATTGATAATCCATGCCCTGCTCCATCCGGAATGTCCTCCGCCGAAAGACAGTCTCCTCTCTATTGTTTTCTTCGCCGCTTCTGTTAATTCCGGTGTTTCGGAATTTATCAGAGTTCCGGGATAAAGCGCAAAAAGCTGTGAAATATGTCTGTGCCCGGGTTCGGCTTCTTCGTAATCCTCGTTCCACTCCATAATTGTTCCGTGCTTTCCGATACGGGGAGAGGGAATACTCTTTAAAACTTCCCCCGCTCTTCTTGCAATGCTTTCGTTTTCAATGAAATCTTCATTAGCTTCGTCTTTTATTCCAAGAATCTCTTCTGCTTTGATGCAAGCCGAAAGCAATTCCCTTATGATTTCGTTGTCCATCGATGCACCCTTGCAGATTATGCCTTTTTCACCGTTTGGCAAAATATATGTGTTTTCCGGAGAAAGAGTCGGGCAAAGTACCAGGAATTCACCGTCTTTTACGAGGAAATCCATTATAAACAAAGCCGCATCTTTTAAAATATAATAATATTTTTTAAGAAAATTTTTATCTTTGGTAAAAAGATAATGGTCCCAAATATGAAGCGAAAGCCATGCGCCGCCAAGTACCCAGTAACTTGAACTCAAACAAACATCCTGCGGTGCGCTATCCCCCCATATATCCGTGTTGTGATGCGCGACAAATCCTCTGCACCCGTACATTTTGGATGCAGTCACAAGACCGTTTTCCCTTAATCTTTCAAGCAAATCAAATAAAGGTTCTTCACATTCGGACAGATTTGTTACATTTGCGCACCAATAATTCATTTCGGTATTTATATTGATTGTAAATCTGCTTCCCCACATCGGCAAAAAATCTTCATTCCAGATCCCCTGAAGATTGGCGGGAAGGCTTCCCGGTCTTGAAGATGCTATAAGAAGATATCTTCCGAAATTAAAGAATCTCACAATATCCTTATCGTTTTCTATTTCAAGTTTAACCCTGTCATATAAACTCCTGTAATCTTTAATATGTTTGTCAATAAGATTTTCCCAGGATAAAGAAATGTCATTTATTCTTTTAAGCAATCCATCGTTTAAAAGATTAAGTTTCTCTTCATATGAAAGATTGTCACCCATAACCCTGAAAGATGTATCAGCGCAAAGGATAATAAGAGCCTCATCGGCATTTTTTACAACAACCGTATTGCCTATATCTTCGATGCTTCCGCCTTTTATGAGCGTTTTTACGGCACATGAGGCAATAATCGGATTCTTTCCGCCGATTGTGGCATTCATAAGTTGCAAATCTTTGCCGGCAAAAACCGATTCATCGACATACTTATTGTAATTTTGCTTTCTTATGGTCTGTTCTTTAAAAGGAGTATTTTCCCAAGGAGCGGTTCCTCTTGCGATATTTACCCTAAAAGAAAGCGAAGAGTTTTTATTTGCACTTAATCTGATTGCAATGCAACCGTCGGGGTAGGATGCAATAACTTCTCTTTTAAATTCCGTTTCGCCGATCGAATATTCAACGGTTGTTACGGCATTTTTTATATCGAGTACTCTTTTGTAATCCTTAAATTCATAAGAATCCATATCGAATTCGATAAAAAGATTGCCAAGCGGTTCATAATGGCTTTGTTCTTCGGGAATCCCGGACAAAGCAAGAGCGCACAAATCCTCAGCTTCCTTAATCTTTCCGTCAAAAATCAGTTCCCTTATTTTGGGGAGATTTTTATACGCCGAAGGATTGTTCCTGTCTTTAAACCCGCCGTACCATACAGAGTCTTCGTTCAGCTGAATTCTTTCGGTATGCACATTTCCGAAAACCATTCCGCCCAAACGCCCGTTTCCTATAGGAAGCGCTTCATTCCAGTTATTTGCGGGAGCATCAAATTCAATTTTATGGACATTAATCTCTTTCATAAATCGTTCTTTCATTTGTAAATGCATTATTCAAATATAATTATGTTTATTATATCTTATTTATTCACAAATATCTTTATTTCGTACGGTTATCTGCTTTTTTCCCCGAGAAAACATATTTTGAAAGAATCAATATTTCTTTCGATTCACTTGACAGAGTATCGCAATCGTGTTAATGTAGTATTGTAAACTACATGATAAGGATTTAATAGATTGTGAGGTGGATATTATGAGCGATATCGAAGTTTTTAAATCTCAATCTTTAAAAGAAGAAATAAGCAATGCCATATCCCACGGTATCGGAGCGGCTTTATTCATCGCCGGAACCGTAATAATGATTGTTCAGGCATCAATAGGAAAAAAAGGTGCGCTTGCCATTACAGGTGTATCTATTTTCGGAGCAAGTTTGATTCTTTTATACCTTACATCCTGTCTCTACCATTCGCTTACGAATTATAAAGCAAAGAAAGTTTTCAGAAAGCTCGACCATTGCATGATTTTCCTGCTTATAACCGGAACATACACACCTATATGCCTCTCTCTCATCGGAGGTTTTGTAGGATGGAGCGTATGGGGCATCAATATGGCTTGTACCGTTCTCGGCGTAACGCTTAATGCCATATCGGTAAGGAAATTCGATAAGATTTCCCAGATACTTTATATCATAATGGGATGGTCCATCTTAATGGCTTCCTATTCGGTAATAAAGGTGATTCCCCTTCCCGGACTTTTGCTCGTATTGCTCGGCGGGATTCTCTACACCCTCGGAACATTGTTTTACAGAAAAAAAGATGTTAAATTCTCGCATTTCGTATGGCATCTTTTCGTAATTCTCGGAAGCCTTCCTCATTTTGCGATGATACTTTATTACGTTTGCATTAAATAAATAAAAGGGTTAACAAATAAAAAAACGACCTCCGGCAGCAATTAATTTTGACCGGGGGTCGTTTGATTTTAATAAACATTCTTTAAATTGTCTTCGTGCGAAAGCACATCCATCTTACCTCCGAAATCATAAATGTTTCCGTGAGAATCTCCGATATCATTTGATTTCTTGACGATTTTAACCGTTATTAAAAAGGCAATGGCCAAACCCAGAGTCAATCCCGTGGATATTCCGTATACATATGCAAACATATTATTTATCCTGCCTTTCTTTAGCGTATTTGTTAATTCGTTTTTCGGTAGTTAAATTCAAACTTTTCATCATAGCTTTGTAACTTTTAAAACCGGCACCGGCTATCAGGAAAATGAGAACCGGAACACCGATTGCGTAAGTACCGGTTAATTTATCGTTAATTTCGTCGTTAAAAAACAAAATCTGTGAAATAAAAACATTAAGCGCAATGCCAACCGGGCACATTAGCAGTGATAAAAGAGCGAAAACAGCAGCCGCCTTGGCTTTTACAAAAGGTACGGCACCGACCATTTTGCCCGTCTGTCCGTTAACCAATATGGTAAAAGGTCTGTTATCGTATTTAAATGACAAAAACCATGCAGGCAACAGCGCATATTCCGTTTTATATATCTCATAATTCGGATTGCTCTTTACGAGTTTTCCGTCCTGATGTTTAAGATAATTTCTGATTTCTTCGTTATAAATCGTTCCGGCCTTTATTACTGCATCACCCGTAATTTCCGCTGCGCCTATGTCGAAACGATCCGAATAATAACCGGAAAGATACGCCATATCAAATTCCTTAAGCTGTCTCATATCGTAAGGTTCCAGTCTGGTGGAAGAATCATCGTTTAAGTTAAGCGACGCATCCAGTGTGAATTTTTTAAGGGTCGTTTCACCCTCAATATATTCAAATCTCGTTACGGTTGTTTTGCCCTGATTTTTTTTGTATTTATAATACTGTCTGTCGGCATAACGCATATCAAAAAGCCAGAAAGGAACGTAAATACCTCTTATCTTCTCTGTTTCGAAATTCTTGATTCCTTTCGGAACAAAGAAACCTTTATTGAGTCTTCTTCTGATAATTTCTTCCGAAACATCCCTTGTGATCTTAAAAGGAATAATATAATCGGGCTTCAGATAATCTTCCATTCTGTCTTTTACTACGGTAGCCTGGCCGCAATATGCACAGAATGTCGACATTTCAACGCCGTTAACCGCAAGTTCGGCACCGCAGGATGTACAGCGCATAATCTGCATTTTAACGGTTGCATGATTTCTGTTTTCTTCCCTTTCCTCTTCTTCTTTTTTTCTCTCCAAAACGGTTTTGTAATCACCGACCTCTTCGGAAGCAAATCCCTTGGGATTGGATAAATCGTAAATGGATTCCGTACGAACGATTTTTAAATCATCGACATTCACGGGATTAGAAGCAACCTTGGGTTCCTCTTTCTTCTCCTTAACGTTTTGTTCGGGAGATACCTCGTTAACACCGTAAACCGAACCGCAGTGTGAGCATAGCATTTTGTTGTAAACGACGGAGTATTCCAAATCTCCGCCACAGTTTTTGCATTTAAAAATCATTTTCGACTACCCTTTTTAATTGGATGCTTTAGAAAGTAATCCTAATAATATAACAGCGATTGAAACAAGCGTATTGAATGCATTCAAAAGAATGCCTATAATGCCCATTATTTTTTGCGTACCGCCCTGTTTAAGTGCCGTAAATCCGGTAATAATACCTGCAATGGGAACAAGAATTAGAATTCCGCCGAATAAAAATCCGTTGCCCGTCAATGCCAAACCAAGCATAATGCAGTTTAATACCAAAAAAATACCGCCGACAATTAATGATGATAATCCGTCTTTTCCTCTTAACATTTTCTTCTCCTCCGATAAAAGACAGGGCAATGCCTCATTAACAGAAATATTATAAAACATCTTATGCCCTGTTTATACAACAGTTACAAAAAAATAAATATGCTTATTATTACATTTAAAAAAAATAAGCAATTATAATAATCGGCGAACCAAAAAATATCCGGTTCGCCGTATTATTGTAATTAAAATCAATTATGCGTTAACGATCTGTCCGAAGTCAGCCTTAAGTGAAGCTCCGCCGATAAGACCGCCGTCAATGTTGGGCTTTGAAAGAAGCTCAGCCGCATTTGATGCATTCATTGATCCGCCGTACTGAATACGAACGGCATCAGCAGTAGCCTGATCATACATTTCAGCAATGAGTTCTCTGATTCCCTTGCAAACTTCTTCTGCCTGATCGGATGTAGCTGTCTTGCCTGTTCCGATAGCCCAGATGGGTTCGTAAGCGATAACCATTGTTTTAACCTGATCTGCGCTTACACCTGCAAGGTCGGATTTGATCTGAAGTCTGATCCAATCCATGGTTACATTCATTTCTCTCTGCTCAAGCGATTCGCAGCAGCAAAGGATGGGAGTAATACCAGCTTCGATAGCTTTAAGTACTTTCTTGTTAAGGAAAGCATCGTCTTCCTTGAAGTATTCTCTTCTTTCGGAGTGACCGATGATAACGAATTCAACACCTGCATCTTTAAGCATGGGAGCTGAAATCTCACCTGTGTATGCACCCTTGTCTTCAATGTAGAAGTTTTCTGCACCGACTTTGACATTTGTACCCTTTACGGCTTCGGCAACAGGTACGATGTCGATTGCGGGAACGCAGTAAACAACATCAACATTGTCATTTTTTACAAGATCTTCTAATTCTGCACAAAGTGCAATGGCTTCACTGGGAGTCTTGTTCATCTTCCAGTTGCCGGCAATAATTCTTCTTCTTGCCATTTTTGTATCTCCTGTTTATTTTTTATTTGTCCAATCCTGAACCTGCGATTTTCCTTCTCATTATTTTGATTGCTATAAACAAAAGCAATGCCAGGCCGCCGCAGACAGCAACTACGATAATACCTATTTTCAGAGTCGTTTTACCCGATTTGTCGTAATATGAAATAAACAGTTCGGGAACACGGATAACCGAAGGATCGTCTTTGCTGTAATAAACGGTAATCTTGTCGCCGGCTTTGAATTCATCCGAATATACCTCGAGATTTTGCGACTGTGTTTCGCCTTCAACATCAAATTCAATCACGGTTTTCATGCTCGTGTCTGTGGAAATTATGGTTCCTTCGACAATCTCGGCATTATCTTTGAAAGTTTCGATGTCAATTTTAACATTGTCAACCGCAATAAGATTTCCGGCACCGATTTTTATAAAGGAAAATCCGAAAAGCAATGCTATCAGTACAAGTATTATGGCAGCAATTGTGAAAACATCGCTTGTTTTTTTTAATATCCTGGTGTTCATTTTTATTCCTTATTTGTCATCTGCAGCATATACGCCGGGAAGTTCCTTACCTTCAAGGAATTCAAGAGAAGCACCGCCGCCTGTGGAAATATGGCTCATCTTGTCAGCAAAACCAAGCTGGTTGCAAGCTGCTGCGGAATCACCGCCGCCGATGATTGTTGTGGCATCTGTTTCAGCGAGTGCCTTTGCAACCGCGATTGTACCTTTTGCAAGTGTGGGGTTCTCGAATACGCCCATGGGTCCGTTCCAAACAACGGTCTTAGCGTTCTTAACAGCGTTAGCATAAAGTTCTGCTGTCTTGGGTCCGATATCAAGGCCTTCCTTATCAGCGGGAATCTTATCGGCATCAACTACGGATACTTCGATTTCTGCATCGATGGGATCGGGGAAACCTGCAGCGATAGTTGTATCGATGGGAAGTAAAAGCTGCTTGCCGAGCTTGTCAGCCTTAGCCATCATTTCCTTGCAGTAATCAAGCTTCTCGTCGTCAACAAGCGAATTACCGATTTCATATCCTTTAGCCTTTAAGAATGTGAATGCCATTCCGCCGCCGATGATAAGTGTATCGCACTTCTCAAGAAGGTTATTGATAACGTTCAACTTATCTGCAACCTTTGCACCGCCGAGGATAGCTACAAAAGGTCTTACGGGATTTTCAACCGCATTGCCGAGGAAATCGATTTCCTTCTGCATTAAGTATCCTACTGCATTTACTCCGCCTTTTTCGGAAATGTATTTTGTAACAACAGCTACGGAAGCATGTGCTCTGTGAGCCGAACCGACAGCGTCGCATACATAATCATCTGCAAGATCTGCAAGTTCTTTTGCAAATGCTTCGCCTGCATCCTGGGGCTTTGTCTCTTCTTTTCCGCGGAAACGTGTATTCTGAAGAAGAATAACATCACCGTCGTTCATAGCGTTAACGGCTGCGGTAGCATCAGCGCCTGTAACATTGTAATCTTTGATAAACTTAACTTCTTTGCCTAATTTCTCGGAAAGTCTTACAGCTACGGGAGCAAGTGATTCTTTCTCGTTAGGTCCTTCTTTAACTTTTCCGAGGTGAGAACAAAGGATAACCTTTGCACCGTCGTTAACTAATTTTTTGATTGTGGGAAGTGCAGCAACGATTCTTGTTTCATCTGTGATAACGCCATCCTTTAAAGGAACGTTAAAATCGCAACGAACGAGAACTCTTCTGCCTTTTGCGTTAAAATCATCAACGCTTTTCTTGTTTAATGACATATCTATGTCCTCCTTAGATTAATTATTTTCTGTAATCTGCGCATCATTACAGACAATAAACAAAATACCGCTTGAGAAAAATTTCACAAGCGGTATTATTATACCATAATCAAAACATTTATATCAATTATTTATATAAATATTTGTTAACCTTTGTTCCTTCTGTTCTTTTTGATATGATACATTTCTTTGTCGGCCGATTCGAGAAGTTCTTTCAGATTGATTTCATTGTTGTATTCGTATACGTACATACCAAGAGAAATCGAAAGTCTGTATTCTTTTTCTGACTCTTCGTTGTATTTTCTGATATTATCCTCAAAAGTATCGTAAAAGGTTCTCTCTTCGTCCCTGTCGTTGCTCATGAACACAAAAGCAAATTCATCGCCGCCCATTCTGGCGATAACGCCTCTGTTTCCGAGCGTATCGGACAAAACGTTCGAGCTTGCGATAATAATAAGATCGCCCTCGTCATGACCGTATGTATCGTTAATGGTCTTAAGATTATCCGTATCGGCAAATCCAACCATGATGTATTTGTGCGTTTCGGCCTCTTCCTTCAAAAGGTTTTCGGATTCGATATAGAAGCCTCTTCTGTTGTATATACCGGTAAGTTCGTCCTGCTTTGACAAAGTATCGAGTCGGATATTGTTCTTTGTAATAAGTTCCAAACTTTCCTTAAGCTGATTGCCCGTTTCCTGGGTGTACATCAAAAGATGCAAAATTCTGATGGCACAGGAAACCTGGTAAATAAGGCTTTCGTAATAAGTAAAGATATTGTAAGGTATTTCGCAGACAAGGACGCCGTAAACCATCTCCCTTACATAGAGATTGAGCATTACGAGATGTCCGTTTTTATCCATCTTCGAAAAAGCATAATCAAACATTTCCGATACGGGAATCATCTGCTCTCTGTCCGAAGGGGAAATGATTCGATCATGAATCTGCATTGCCTTAAGATAAAGGAATTCGTCGGGCTTAAACACATCATCGATATCATGTTTGATAGGCTCTTTGAATAAATACAAAAAGCTGTAATTGATACCGATTTTATGGAAATTGGAAATTATGGCTGCGTAATTCTTTTCGGAAACATCCGCAAATCCGATCATATCGGCCGAAATTCTGTAAATCTCGTGCTGAATCTTTTTTAATTTATAATTTTCGTTGCTTTCTCTTAAGGAAAGAATCGAAGCAAGTCTTCTGTAAACATAAGCCGAAATGTTAACGATGAAATTCTTTTTGACTTTGGATGTGGTATTGTCCATTATCGATTCCTTGATCATTTCCATAAGAATCGTAAATTTGCCGATATCCACTTCGGATCTTTCGTCAATGTCAAAAAGCTTGTTAAAGCACTGTGCGAGCGAAGTCAAAAGTTCTTTGTCGAGTTTTTCGGCTTTGTAAAGCTTTTCGACTTCAAGAATAAAATACAGATAAGCCCTGTAGATAATGTCTTTGTTGGCATTGTTTACCGTAGGATTGTAAATAAACAGAAAAGTCTGTTTTGCAAAAGTATCAAAATCCGTATCGGGTTTTAATTTGAACAGATTGGGCTGCTGGCTGACAAGATCCCTGTCACCGAGAATAATCGAATCTCTCATGACAAAATGAGTAGGTATGATTCTGTTGTCCCTGTCACCGAAATTCAAATAATCCAAAGCCATGTTGACGGCTTCGTAACCGATGTTCTCGGCATCCGCAACAACGCTTGCAAGAGGAGGATCGAGGTTAATGTCTTTTTCGATATTGTCAAATCCCATAAAAGAAACGTCTCTTCCGACAACAAGTCCGATTTCCTTCATGGCTTCGTAACCGCCTATTGCCATTCTGTCATTGGCAAATACGACACCGTCGATGCCCTTTACGCTCTTAAAAAGATTTATTACATCGAAAACACATTTTTCGGTAAAATCACAATGAATGATAAGTCTGTCTTCAACCTGCATTCCGTGCTCTGTAAGCGCTTCCTTGTAGGCCTCGACTCTTTCTATCGAATCAAGGTTTTCCTTGGGACCCGCAACCATGGCAATCTTGGAACATTTCTGTTTGGATATCATAACATCCATGCCTTCCTTGATACCCGCTTTGTTGTCGTAACAGATGTTAGGTACGTCGGGGCAGTCTCCGGACACTGTAATAAGAGGTATTCCTTCCATTCCCTCCAAGAAAGCATTAAGCGAATTTCTCGAATTGGAACCGGAAACAAAACCCACAACCGAAGTACAGGCTATAACCATGTCTATATTATTGTCCTTGAAATAGGAAAAAAGAGTCTGATACTGATATTCGTACTCTTCGAAAAGAAGTTCCTTTGTGGCCTGAAAATAACGACCGGGAACAACCAAAAGATTACTGTCGCTTTCACGGGCCGCACGCATTGCGCCCTTAGTGACACTGTTGCTGTATAAATCCCTGATGTCCCCCACTATCAGAGCTATGTTTTTTCTGTTGCCCATATCGAAGTACCCTTAAAAATCGAAATGAATTTAGTGTTTCAATTATATCATATTTATTAAATTTTTTAAAGATAAAAAGACCCGGTCAAAAGACCGGGTCTTAAAGTTCTTTGTCAGTCAGTAAAATTAACCTAACTCAGCGAAATACTTGATTGTTCTTACCATCTGTGATGTGTAAGAGTTCTCGTTGTCATACCATGAAACAACCTGAACAAGATTGTCTTCGCCAACCATTGTCTGTGTTGCATCAAAGAGTGAACCGTATGTCATACCGATGATATCGCTGGAAACGATTTCTTCTTCGTTGTAACCGAAGGATTCGTTGGAAGCAGCCTTCATTGCAGCATTGATTTCGTCAACCGTAACAGCCTTGGAAACTGTAGCAACAAGGATAGTTGTGGATCCTGTAGGAGTAGGAACTCTCTGAGCGGAACCGATGAGCTTTCCGTTAAGTTCGGGAATAACAAGACCGATAGCCTTAGCTGCACCTGTTGAGTTGGGAACGATGTTGATAGCACCTGCACGAGATCTTCTTAAGTCACCCTTTCTCTGAGGACCGTCAAGGATCATCTGATCGCCTGTGTAAGCATGAATTGTGCTCATGATACCGGACTTGATGCCAGCGAGATCGTTAAGAGCCTTAGCCATGGGAGCAAGGCAGTTTGTTGTACAAGAAGCTGCAGAAATAATTGTATCTTCTTTTGTTAATGTTGTGTGGTTTACATTGTAAACGATTGTAGGAAGGTCCTTACCAGCGGGAGCGGAAATAACAACTTTCTTAGCGCCTGCATTGATATGAGCCTGAGCTTTTTCCTTAGATGTATAGAAACCTGAGCACTCA
>JAGADU010000003.1 GCA_017613435.1 Lachnospiraceae bacterium
AATTTCTCGTAATCCGCGGTAACAACAATGATGTCTCCCTTGCCGGTGAAAGCATATCCCGCAAGTTTGTCGGAGCCTTTGTATTCATAAACAACGGCACCGGGCTCAACGGTTTCGCCGGCTTCGAGTTTTTCAACGATTCCCTTTACGGCTGCGTTTTCAACGGGAAGACCGATCTTTTCGGGATTCTTGTGATAAAGCATTGTTCCGTCGGGTGAAACCATGTATGCATACGAACCTTCAACACCGGAGATTTCGATCTCACCAACAAGAGTATCGTAATCGATATGCATGAACGTTTCGTAATCCGCGGTTACAACGAGAATGTTACCGTTTGAAGTAAATGCGTAACCCGCAAGTTTGTTTGCTCCCTTGTATTCGTAAATACAATAGCCGTTTTCAACTTTTTCCCCTTTGGAAAGACGTTCAACGATACCCGAAACGGCGGCGTTTTCAACTTTCTTTCCTATCTTGTCGGTGGTCGGGTGATAAAGCATCTCGCCGGTAGGGCTTACAAGGTATGCGTAAGAACCCTCGACACCGTTAATATCCATTTTACCGATGGCCTTTGTAAGAGTATCCACATCGAGATCCTCGGTGCCCTCGTATTTCATAACCAGGTTAAGCGAATTAACCCCTTCCTCCGCTAAATTTTGAGCATAAGAACCGTAAGTTCTCTCACCGAGTTCTGTGGCGAAATCGATGCCGCTGACGGCCTCCTGCGCAAGATTAAGCGCGTAAGCTCTGTACGTGGCTTCCATCGATCTTACTACGTTTGATATAGAAACCACGGTAATGCTTACTCCCGAAATAAAAAGAGCCAGTATAAACATAATGGCAATCTTAGTACTCATTTTCTGCATAAAATTCAATTTGCCGGATTTCGTTCCGACATTTCCCTCATTTCCCATCATACAACTATTCATCCTCCTAAAAACCAGAAAGTCTGCCGACATTTAGAAATACGTCAACGTATATATTATACTTTAGAAACGCAAATATGTAAATCTAAAACAAATAATCCGCCAAAAAAGCATAAATTTTCGGTAAAATTGCACAAGGGGGATTCGGGATAGTTTACAAAAAAGGGACATTAGCCTTTCTGTTTTCACCAATGACTCTGTCCCTTTTGAATATTTTTTGACGTTTTTCAGACTATTACGTTCTTTTTCTCGCCGTTTAAATAAGCTTTGAGATTGTCTGCAACAATATTTATGAGTCTCTCCCTCGCTTCAACGCTCGCCCAGCCGATATGGGGCGTGATAATCATGTTCGGAGCATCAAGCAGAGGATTGTCCTCCCTCATGGGTTCGACGGAAACGACATCTGCCGCCGCTGCGGCGACTTTGCCGCTCTTTAGGGCATTTGCGAGATCGCCTTCATCCACGAGTCCGCCCCTTGAGACATTGATTATGATGACGCCGTCCTTCATTTTGGCGATATTTTCGGCGCATACAATCTTTTTTGTCCGGTCATTGAGCGGGCAGTGAAACGATATGATATCGGATTGTTCGAAAAGCTCGTCCAAAGATACGAATTCGAGATTGTCCTTCGCTTCGTATTTTTCGGGATGAGCGGTATGAACAAGCACCTTCATGCCGAATGCCAAAGCAATGTCCGAAACCTTCCTGCCGATGTTTCCGTAGCCCGCAACGCCGAGCGTTTTGCCCGTAAGCTCCGTGACTTTGTCAAGCCAGTAACAGAAAATCTCGGAGCGGCACCATGCGCCCTCGTGAACGGATTTGTTGTGAAGCGCGATATGATTGACGCTTTCGATGATAAAACCCCATGTAAGCTGCGCTACCGCGTCCGTGCTGTATGCCGGAACGTTGGTCACGGTAACCGAGTGCCTTTGGGCGGCTTCAAGATCGATAACATTGTATCCCGTGGCGCATACGCCTATGTATTTAAGATTGGGGCATTTGGCAAAAGTATCTTCGTCAAATACAACCTTGTTCGCAAAAACAACTTCCGCATCGCCGATATGTTCTATCTTGTTTTCTTCGACCGTGTTGTAATAAATCTTCGTATCGATAATATCCGTAATCGGCTTGAGGGAAATATCTCCTTTGTTAACCGCGCCTTCCTCAAGGTATACTGCTTTCATATTCTGTCTCCGGTTTGTAGTCGTATTCACTAAGGGCAGCGAGGTAATGCTTCTTAAGACTTTCCTCATCCGTCTCGGTGTACATATTGTCAAAAGGCAGCTCCGTAAATTCCATATCCTGCCATCTGTTCAAAAAATAAAAATATCTGTTCTCGGTCAGTTCGCAACCGTTTAAATAATAATGCGTTTCGCCCTTTACCGTCGCCCTGTCCGCAACAAAGGTCTGTACGGGAGAACTCATATAATAATCAAAAAGCGACATAAATTCGGTCGTTTCCACTTCGCCCAAATCGGTGTGCGTCTTAAAGATATTGTTGTATTTCGAGTATGAAAGTTCATCCGATACCACACCCGAAAAACGCATGGTCACATATCCGTAAATATCGTCCTCACTCCAGAAGAAATTGGCATTGTAAACCATTACGTTATCCTTGGTCGGATAATCCTGAAGCACGAGCATTTCGGGAATATAATCTTCGTCAAGGTAAAAGAATGTATATTTCTTCTCCTTGGGATACGATACAAGAATGTCATGAAGATCATCGAGGATGGTCATCTCGCAGCCTTCTTCGTATATATCGTATTCATCGAAATGTTCATATTCATTGGGGCCTTTTAAGGATATCCAGGGTTCGTAGCCGTAAGTGCAAACTTCCGAATAATCCGAAACACCATAGTAAGCGTCCCTGTTGGCCGCGTATGTCGCATAATCGGAAGCCTGACCGTTGACAAAATAGCCCTCGCTGTCATATTCGTAAAAATACTCGCTTTGGAGCGTGCCTACCAGTTCGAAACGGTATTCATCGTTAACCGTTACATAATATTCAATCAGAGATGTGTAACCGGAATCAAAATCATAGAACCAGAGAAGGTTTCCGTAATCGTTAAAACAAATCGAATCGTAATTGGAAATAAAACTTCCTATCTCCGCAACTTCAGCTTTGTCAAAATCATATGAGCAAAAATGATATTCGAATTCCATCTGACGATCGCCTATATAAACCATGTAAATAAGCTCCGGAAGATTGTCGTTGGTGATGAATCCGAACATAAAATCCACCTTCCAGCCGGCCTCGGTAAACGATTCCATATGTTCGAAATAAGCCTCCGAAGCCTCGAGAAGCTGTTCGTGAGAATATTCCTTATAAGGATTCTTTGCCGCATGATCGTCCTGTGAGAAAATAAGATTTTTGCCGTAATCATCCGGTACAACGATATTAAGGCGGTTCGTATCGCTTAAATATTCAACTTTTTCTTTGGGTGCGGGTTCGGGCTCGACCGCTTCCACAATTATGGGGAGATTCGCTTTTTTGGCTCCCGCGCCTTTGCCTTCGATGGGCACACTGCCGCCCGGAAGTTCGCAGGCACAAAGTGTAAGGGCAAAAGAAACCGTCAAAAATATCGAAATCGCTCTTTTAATCATCATTACCTCCAAATATCAGATTCAATCGGTTTTCGGGGCAGTATTCGGACTTGTCAAACGCAAGAATCGGAATCGTCAATCCGCATAAAAGAATCGAGATAACCATAAATACCACACTCTTTTCGAAAACACGGGACAATCCCACGAGACTCAGTATTATAACCACCATATTCACAACGGGGATAAACGTAATCAAAAACCACGGCAGGGGTTTTTCAAAACAGATTCTGTAAAGAATATAAAAATTGAAAAACGGAACAATCGCATACCATCCGGGTTCTCCCGCCTTAACGAATATTTTCCACAGACACAAATAAAAGAAAATCGTAAAAAACAAATAGAATAAGCCAGCAATCAATATCCAGACAATATATAAAACCTCTGACATCGCAGCGATATTATCCACAGAAAAAGAATCCATAAAATACCTCCGTAGTTTATAATTATACCACATTTTCGGATTTGGGTAAGATAGTTAACAAATGCTTTCCGATAACCTTAAACGAGAGGAATTCTAAGTCTTTTTCATGAGTAGAAATAAAGTAGCAAAAAGAGTAGCAAATAGATAAAGAGAATGATAATAAATTTGTTTATATTTCAAGGAATAGAAAAATTTTTGCAAACCCCATTTATATAACACAAACTTAAGAAAAATCTTTCGATTTTTCCTTTTGAAACACAATTTTAAAGAATGAGAAAAGATAGAGTATACGTTAAGAGAATTGAAAAAAAATATATGTAAGAGAAGCTTTTTCTTTTTGAAATCTAAAAGAGGGCTTTTTCACTAGTCGAAGATTACGGGGAATAATCTTTCCAGAAGTCTTTAATTAAAACTTTCACTTTGGGAGAAACCATTTTGAAAGTTATTCAACGTATTACTTAAAGGATTGGTTGGGATAGGATAATAGTTAGAATCTATTTTTTAAAGAGGGATTG
>JAGADU010000080.1 GCA_017613435.1 Lachnospiraceae bacterium
AATAAAAAGCACGACGGCAGGCTGCTCGTAAATAAGCGCAAAAGCCGATATTACGGCAATTGCAGCCATATATATTATTAAAGAAAGATAATTGATTTTCATTTAGGGAACCTTTACGGAATCAAAAGCGTAATTAAGCGCGCTCTCTATTGTCATTCCGCATGCTTTTGCCTTTGTGGAAAGGATAATACGGTGATTGGCAACAGGGTAATAAACAGCTTTGAAATCTTCCGGTACGGCAAAATCTCTGCCGCTTAAAAATGCATGTGCCTTAGCCATTTTGATTAAAGCTATGCTTCCTCTGGGCGAGAGGCCGAGAGAGAAGGTTTCGGAATTTCTTGTGGCTTCGGTAAGGTAAACGGCATAATCGTAAAGGGGTTCTTTTATTTTTATGTTTTCGACTTCTTTCTGGTACGCGAGAATTTCATCTTTTGAAATGATGCGTTCCATTTTTTCGATGGTTTTATGAGAATCTCCTTTAAGGATGGTAACAGCGGAATCGTGCGAAGGGTAACCCATGGAAAGACGTACCATAAATCTGTCTAACTGCGATTCAGGAAGTTTTTGTGTTCCCGAAGCACCTATGGGGTTTTGGGTCGCGATAACCATGAAGGGATCCGGAAGATATCTTGTGACGCCGTCGACGGTGGCGTGACCTTCTTCCATTACTTCAAGAAGCGCAGACTGGGTTTTTGGCGAAGTTCTGTTGATTTCGTCTGCCAAAAAGAGGTTGGTGTATACGGCTCCTTCCTTGAAGGTAAACTGATTGGTAGTCTTGTCAAACATGGTAAAGCCGGAAACGTCGCTCGGGAGTACGTCGGGAGTGAACTGCATTCTCTTGTAATCAAGGTTCAAAACCTTGGCGAGAGCGGTTACGAGGGTAGTTTTTCCCACACCCGGAATATCCTCCAAAAGGATGTGTCCTTTGGCGAAAACCGCACATAAAACCATGTCTATTACATCATCTTTGCCGTGAATGGCGGTTTTGACGGTTTCCTTTGTTTTTACGATGTTTTCAAGGGATTGATTCATAGGTTTTTCCTCACAAAATTTTATAAAAAACATTTTACTAAAACGAGGTGTTTTTATCAATACCATTTGAAGTGGGACAAGGTTTGTGATATCATTGATTAAACAAAAGGACAATGGAAAAAATGAAAAATTCCGGTTCTGACAAAAGCATATCGCTTATTCTTAGAATTGCACTTAGTGTGGTAATTGTATGCGTGGGTGCAACTTTTTTACATGTCTTTGATATCAAGAATTTTTTCCAGAGCAATACGACAAAAGCATATGAGGGCCACGTACATACGGCCGTTGCCGAAATCAATTCGCAGGTTGATGCGTTAAGAAAGGTTACGGATGCATTCGAAACCGCTATGATTGAGGCTTCCTTAAACGAAGAAATAAACGGAATCATCTTAAGAGAAGAGGAATACAACAGCGGATATTCGTTCTATTTTCTTGCCGAAAACGGTGTTTTGGTAAGCTCCGCCGAAAACGAATACAGCGGAGATATGTACAATTCGCTTCAAAGACTTAACGAATACAGTTTTACCAATGATTACTTATGCCTGCCGGCGAACGTTTTTTTCACCGATAAAGCATCCGCCGATTCGATTCTCGGAATTAAAAGAGTCGACCGCGAAAGCGGAGAAAACGCTTATCTTATCGTAAAAAGGGAATTATCAAGAACCCTTAACGACAATACATTCGATTATTTAAACAACATGGGTTGTTTTATGGTAATCGATCAGGAAGGCGAAGTACTGGCTTCGACTTCATCATACAGGGATTATTTTAACAACAATACGAATGTTTATGACGGTCTTTTGCAAATCAGCACGCAAAACAACAAAGCTTACGATCAGATAAACGATTTGAAAAAGGACATCTTTACCAAAATCAGCTGTTCATCCGAGTTCGAAGACGAAAACGGTAACGAAACCGTTGTTTTCGGCGGAACATTCCTTAATACAAAGGATTTGTATTATCTTTATTATTTCAATCCCGCCATTCTTACCGAAAACGTCAATCCGGTAACCACGAGAAGCTTTCTGATATGTCTTTTCATGGTGCTTATTATGATTGTTCTTTTGTTCTATGTCTGGATTAATCTTAACGAATCCAACGAACTTATCATGAAACTTGCGTATACCGACGATGTTACCGGCGGATACAATTACAATTATTTCAGAAGAAACGCTTCGGATATTTTGAAAAACAACAAGGAAATTCCTTATCTTTTGCTTCGTTTCGATATCATGAACTTCCGATATATTAACGAATCGTACGGACATGACAGGGCGGACAAGGTTTTGAAGGCTACCATCAACGAATTCGAAAAGGTTTTCAATCCGAGAAAAGAACTTTGCGTAAGAGTCAATTCCGACCAGTTTGTCGCAATCGTCATAAACAATATCGAATTCGAAGAAAAATACATGAAATATCTTAAAGGCATAAGCGATGAAGCCAACGAAGCACAGATAAGATATCCCATACGTCTTAAGGTCGGAATGTATCAGATAAAAAAGGAAGATTCCAATATCGACCTTATGATTGACAGAGCGAATGCCGCAAGAAAATCGATTGACATTACGGCCAATGTTTTGACCGCGACGTATTCGGACAATATCATTTCGAATATGAGAAAAGTCGATGCCATCGAATCGGAGATGGAAAACTCCTTAAAAAAGGGAGAATTCAAAGTTTACGTTCAACCCAAATGGGATATTTCCAAGGATGAGATTTTGGGCGGCGAAGCACTTGTAAGATGGATTAAAAACGACGGTACGATGTTTTATCCTTCTGACTTTATTCCCATATTCGAATCGAACGGTTTCATAGAAAATCTTGACTTTTACATGCTTGAACAGCTTTGCATCAAGATGAAGGATATGAGAAAGAACGACAATGAATACAAATTCTATCCCATAAGCGTAAACCAGTCGAGAGTCCTTATAAACAACCCCGATTACGTTAAAAACGTCGAAAAGATCTTAAAGAGATACGACACGGATGTTTCAAAGATTCAGCTTGAAATAACCGAAAACCTTTTCTTTGACCAAAGGGAAAAGATGGTTGAAGTAATCACTCAGTTAAAGGATCTCGGGCTTGAACTTGCGATGGATGATTTCGGAAGCGGATATTCGTCCCTTAATATTTTGAAAGACGTTCCTTTCGATATTCTTAAAATCGACAAGGTATTCTTTGACGAGTCTTTCATTTCCGAAGCGAGTACCGTAATTCTTCGAAAAATCTTCGAAATGGCGCAGGAACTTTCCATCGATGTTATCTGTGAAGGCGTGGAAACAAAGGACCAGGTTGAAATGTTAAAGGGATTCGGATGTCATGCCGTTCAGGGTTATTATTACGGAAAACCCATGCCGGTTGACGAATTTGTCGAAAAATACTGTCTTATGAAAGCAGCCGGAAATAAATGAGCGTAAATTTACCTTCGGATTATTATCTCAAACAATTAAACGAAAGATTATCGGGTATCGAAAATCCGAAAATATTATTACACAGCTGCTGCGCTCCGTGCAGCAGTTTCTGTTTGCTTGCGTTAAAAGATGTTGCAAGACTTTCGGTTTACTATTATAATCCCAATATATCTTTAAAGGACGAATATGAATTCAGATTCGCCGAATTAAAGAGACTCGTGGATATTTACAATAACAATCCGGACAAAAGACTTAATCCCGAAAATCAACATGTTTACATAACAAAAGATAATTATGTAAACTTTAATCCGATCGGCGTAATTGATGCTCCGTATGAAAGCGATATCTTTTTCGAAAGGACAAAAGGATATGAAAACTGCCCCGAAAGAGGAGAACGCTGCGCAATCTGCTTTGATTTAAGATTAAGGAAAACCGCCGAAGAAGCAAAAAAACTCGGATATGATTTTTTTGCGACGACTCTTACCTTAAGTCCTTTGAAAGACGCATTTTTGATAAACGAAATAGGCGAGTCGGTGTCAAAGGAAGTCGGAATAAATTATCTTCCCACGGATTTCAAAAAGAAAAACGGATATAAAATGTCCGTAGAGCTGTCCAAGGAATTTAATCTTTACAGACAGAATTACTGCGGATGTATTTTTTCAAAAAGATAAAAAATAAGAATTGGAGAATGAAATTGGAAAAGTTTTTGGACAAACTCGGAAAAGAGGTTTCGCTTGCTTTCAAAGAAGCGGGATATGATGAAAATTTGGGAAAGGTCGGAATTTCCAACAGACCCGATCTTTGCGAATACCAGTGCAACGGTGCGATGGCCGGAGCGAAAATTTACAAGAAAGCTCCGCTTGCGATAGCAAACGAAGTTGCGGAATTTTTGAAGAAATCAAACGCTTTTTCTTCGATTGAAGTATGCCCTCCCGGATTCATCAACCTTAACGTAAGCGATTCTTTTTTGACAGATTACGTGATCGAAATGGGCAATTCCGACAAATTCGGATTAAATACACCCGATAAGAAACAAAAATACGTTATAGATTACGGCGGACCCAATGTTGCGAAACCCCTTCATGTGGGACATTTAAGAAGTGCGGTCATCGGTGAGAGCATAAAGAGAATAATCCGTTACATGGGTCATGAAGCGATAGGAGATATCCATATGGGAGACTGGGGTCTTCAGATGGGTCTTGTTATTGCCGCAATAAAAGAAGAAAAACCCGACATGGTTTATTTTGACGATGCTTTTACGGGAGAATATCCCAAGGAAGCGCCTTTTACGGTCGGAGATCTTGAAGAGATTTATCCCAAGGCAAGCGCCAAATCGAAAGTCGATCCCGAATTCAAAGACGAAGCGATGCTTTGCACCAAAAAGCTTCAGGACGGTGTTCGCGGATATCGTGCTTTATGGAAGCATATCATGGATGTTTCCGTCGAAGATCTTAAGAAGAATTACGACAATCTCAATGTGGAATTCGAACTTTGGAGGGGCGAATCTGACGTATACGAAGATATTCCAGGAATGGTTAAATATTTAAAAGACGGCGGATATGCGTATTTAAGCGACGGAGCGCTCGTTGTTGACGTAAAAGAAGATACGGATACAAAGGAGATTCCTCCCTGCATGATTTTAAAATCCGACGGTGCTTCTTTGTACAATACTACCGACCTTGCGACAATCCTTAAGAGAGAAGAGGAATTCCATCCCGACTCGATTGTATATATTACGGACAAGAGACAGGAACTTTATTTCGAACAGGTCTTCAGATGCGCCAAGAAAACAGGTCTTTGCAAGAGCGATACCAAACTTGTTCACATCGGATTCGGAACGGTTAACGGCAAAGACGGCAAGCCCTTCAAGACAAGGGACGGCGGTGTTATGAGACTCGAATATCTCATAAAAGACATAAACGACAAAATGTACGAAAAGATTTCTACGGGCAGGGAAATGAGCGAGGAAGAAGCAAAGAAAGTTTCTTCGACAGTGGCTCTTTCCGCCATTAAATACGGAGATTTGTCCAATCAGGCATTAAAGGATTATATTTTCGATACCGAAAGATTCATGTCGTTTGAGGGAGATACCGGCCCCTACCTTCTTTATACGGTTGTAAGAATCAAATCGATTCTTAAAAAGTTTGTTGAAAACGGTGGCAAAATCGAAGATTGTAAAGTTATGTCAACTGTATCAAATGAATCGCATAAGAATCTTTTGATGAAGATTACGGGCTTTAACGAAATGATGGAAGGTGCATTTAACGAACTTGCTCCTCACAGAATCTGTGCATATCTTTACGATCTGGCAAACGTTTTCAATTCGTTTTATCATGAAACCAAGATTATTTCGGAGGAAAACGAAGATATTAAGAAGAGTTATATAGCTTTGCTTAAACTCACTTTGGGTATTTCCGAAGACTGCATGCAGTGCCTCGGATTCGAAGCTCCCGACAGAATGTAGGGATTTATCAAAAAAATGTTGACAATTGCCTTTGGTTTTTGTATATTAAATAGGCAGTTGTTTTGGCGAGATGGCTCAACTGGCTAGAGCATCCGGTTCATACCCGGAAGGTTGAGGGTTCGAGTCCCCCTCTCGCTACTTTGCACCGATTTCAATCGGTGCATTTTTTTATTAATATTATTAATGTAATATAGATTATTAAACAGAAACGTGATAAAATATCTAATGGTTTTTTTATGGATAATCATGTGATTTTATAACATTTTTGGTTTACATAAAAGCCGGCATTTCGCATTTGCGCTAATGTGGGTTTTTTATTTTCCGAGAATAATCATTTTTGAATAATACGAAAACAGAGGTTTTATTTGTGAAACAGAAAAAGTTTTTGAAAATATTATTGCTGATACTGTTCTTTTTATATATTTTGATTGTTTTGTATGCAACTCTTTTCGGAAGAGGAAACGGCAGAGTATATTCGAATGTTTCGATCTGGGAGTATTCGGGTACTTTTATGAACCTGGTGCCTTTCAAAACCATAAGCCTTTATCTTAATTGGCTTTTTGACGGAAACAGGGCAAACAATTATATTCCCATTGTCAATTTAGTGGTTAATTTATTTCTTCTTTTCCCCATGGGATATTTTCTTCCCGAACTTTTCAAAAAGTTAAGGAAATTTTACAGATATGCGATAGTTTGTTTTCTTTTCCTTGCATTAATCGAAATCATTCAGCTTTTCACCAAGCTCGGATCTTTTGACGTTGACGATTTGATTCTCAATATGCTCGGAGCTTTCGCAGGTTTCGGTTTATGGTCGCTTATCGAGCTTTTTAACGGAAAGGGAAAAGATTTTCTTAAACATCTTAAGGGATATAAAATCGCTTCTTTTGTAACGCCTCTTTGCATGGTTTTGGAAGTTGTTTTCGAAACTGTCATTCCCGCATGCATGGGAAAAATGGTTACATACGGTATCGAGGGCAACAACAAAACAGGAGATATGGATTATATCGTCAAAATGGGCGAATTGATGCTTGTTTTGGTTGCGGGAGCTTTTCTTTTCGGAATCCTCGGCGCGATTTTCGGATCGATTGCTTCATGCGGTCTTGCGAAAAATTTAAGAAAAGACATGTATGCAAACGTCCAGAAATTCAGCTTTTCGAATATTGACAAATTCTCCACGGCGGGACTTATAACCAGACTTACGACCGACGTCACAAATGTGCAAAACGCATATCAGATGATTTTGAGAATGGCTGCAAGAGCACCCGTCAGCATGCTTTTTGCGCTGATTATGTCCTATACGCTTTCGGTAAAGATCGCAAACATTTATCTTGTTGCCGTTATCGTTTTATCGATAGGTCTCGGAACAATCATGATGTTTGCAAGAAAATATTTTACGAGAGTGTTCGAAAAATACGACGATTTGAACGAAACGATTCAGGAAAACGTAAATGCGATAAGAGTCGTCAAAGCATTTGTAAGAGAAGATTACGAATCAAAAGAACTTAAAACCGCTGCGGGAAATATTTACAAAATGTTCGTCAAAGCGGAAAATGTCGTGATCTGGAACGCGCCTTTAATGCAGTTTACGATGTTTACGACCATGATCATCATAAGCTGGGTCGGCGCACATCTTGTTATTTCATCGGAACTCCCGAAGGGCGATTTGCTTACTCTCTTTATGTATTGCTTAAACATTCTCGGAAATCTGATGATGGTTTCTTTTATTTTCGTTATGATCATGCTCTCATCGGCTTCTGCTAAAAGAATCGCCGAAGTGTTAAAAGAAGAGCCTGCGCTCAAAAATCCCGAGAACCCCGTATTTGAGGTAAAAGACGGAAGCGTTAAATTCGAAAACGTATGCTTTTCTTACAAAAAAGAAGGCTCCGGGAAGAATGTTTTAAACAATATCAATCTGGATATCAAATCCGGGGAAACGATAGGTATCATCGGAGGTACGGGTTCTGCCAAATCGAGTCTTGTAAGTCTTATCGACAGACTTTATGACGTTACTGAAGGCGAAGTAAAGGTCGGCGGAATAAACGTTAAGGATTACGATATGGAATCCCTTAGAAATCAGGTATCGGTAGTTCTTCAAAAGAATGTTCTTTTCTCCGGTACGATTTACGAAAATCTCCGCTGGGGCAATCCCGATGCAACCGACGAAGAATGTGTTAATGCCTGCAAACTCGCATGTGCGGACGGCTTTATCAATTCGTTCCCGGACGGTTACAATACGAAGATAGAACAGGGCGGAACGAACGTATCCGGCGGACAGAAGCAAAGGCTTTGCATTGCAAGGGCATTGCTTAAAAACCCCAAGATTATCATCTTTGACGATTCGACATCCGCAGTCGATACCGCAACCGATGCTTCAATCAGAAAATCGTTAAAGGAAGCAATCCCCGGAACGACCAAATTTATAATAGCGCAAAGAATCGCATCCGTTCAGGACGCCGACAGAATAATAGTCATGGAAGAGGGCGAAGTAAACGGCTTCGGTACACATGATGAACTTATGGCCAAAAATGATATTTACAGAGAAGTATATGAATCTCAAACCGGCGTCAACGCAGACTTTGACGAAGTGAAAGGGGGTGCAAACTGATGGCAAAAAACGACAAGCCCATACAGATGGGAAGAAACAGAGCCATGGGACCGAGGCCAAAGCTTGAGCATCCTTTTAAGACCTTCATGAGACTGATTAAATATTCGTACGGAAGATATCCCATTCCTTCGATTATCGTATTTGCGTGCATAATCATTTCGCAGATCGGAATGATTGCGGGCATGCTTTCTCTTCAGGTTTTGATCGACGATTACATTGCGCCTCTTATCGGTGTAAGCAATCCCGATTATTCCGGACTTACAGGCATGCTTACAAAGGTCGGTATCATATTTGCCGTTGCCGGTCTTTCAACTTTCGTACAAAACAAAATAATGGTTTACGTCGCTCAGGGAACAATGAGAAAGCTTCGTGAAGATTTGTTCAGTCACATGGAAAAACTTCCGATCAAATATTTCGACACTCATTCGCACGGCGACATCATGTCCATTTACACTAACGACATCGATACGACCAGACAGATGATCGCGCAGAGCATCATTCAGCTTACAAGCTCGAGCATCACGATAATCGGTACTTTCATAAGCCTTATCAAATTAAGTCCTAGACTTACGCTCGTTACTGTATTCATGATCATCGTCATGATGTTTATCACGAGAATTATCGCGGGTAAATCTTCGAAATTCTTTGTTGCGCAGCAAAAGAACCTCGGCGCGGTAAACGGATACATCGAAGAGATGATGGAAGGACAGAAAGTCGTTAAGGTTTTCTGCAGAGAAGATATCTGCGAGGAGGAATTTAACGAATTAAACGAAGAACTTTACGTGACGGCATCAAACGCCGGCAAGCTTATCAATACGCTCGGACCCGTTAACGGACAGCTCGGCAATCTGAGTTTTGTTATCATTTCCGTAATCGGCGGTTTCTTTGCGATAAGGGGAATCGGCGGATTTACAATCGGAGCACTCGGCAGTTATCTTACGCTTAACAAAAACGTAAATATGCCTATAATGCAGATTTCGCAGCAGTTTAATACCATAGTCATGGCGCTTGCGGGTGCTGACAGAGTATTCAAACTTCTCGACGAACCCGTTGAAAGCGACGAAGGATACGTTACCCTGGTTAATGCGACAAAGGAGAACGGCGTTATCAGGGAAAGCGAAAAACGTACGGGCCTTTGGGCATGGAAGCATTATCACAAAGCCGACGATACGACCACTTACGAAGAACTTAAAGGAAATGTCGTATTGGATGACGTCGATTTCGGATATACCGAAGAAAAGATGGTACTTCACAATATCGACATCTTTGCGAAACCCGGTCAGAAAATCGCATTTGTCGGATCCACCGGTGCCGGAAAAACGACCATCACGAATCTTATCAACAGATTTTACGATATCCAGGACGGCAAAATCCGTTACGACGGAATCAATATAAACAAAATCAAGAAA
>JAGADU010000001.1 GCA_017613435.1 Lachnospiraceae bacterium
AACCGTAGAGGAAAATTTCAAGCCACATCATTTTCTTAAAGCCTCTGTTGTCCATTCCGACCGATCTGTACATCGCAAATTCTTTTCTTCTCAAAAGAACGCCCGTCGAAATCGTATTGATGATATTCGCAATCGTTATTAACGTCAGCAAAATCATAAAACCGTACATCGGAGTGTTTATCGTAAGCGTAACCGCCTCCATGATAAGAAGCGCCGATTTCACATCGGAAACACTGTAATCGGTATAACCTTCTGCTTCGAAAAGATTATATATGTCGTTGACGACTTTTTCGTGTTCGTCGGTTACCACAGCAAGATCGTAAATTAAAATGTCTTCGGATATGGTCTCTTTTGCGGCCTTGTAATATTCCGAAACCGGAACGAACACCGCTATCGTTCCCGAAGGAACAAGCTTGAAAATATAACTGTTTTTATCGTATTTTACGAAATCAGCTATTTCGACTGCCGGCGGGAATCCTTCCGGGACATCGTAATGAAGGCTTTGAGAAAGAATTCCTTCATTGAAAACCTCTGTCGCGTTTGTTTCGTGGAAAAGCGAATTTAGAAGAACTCCTTTTAAATTGCCCTCGTGATACTTTTGCACATCAAGTTTGTTCTTTTCAAGCAATGCGTCGAAATCTTCGTCTTCGACAAGAACAAGGCAAATCGAATCCACTTCCAGATCGGAATAATCCGGTTTCAGAAAATCTTTGTTAACTATATCGGCATTCGCAAGAGTCAGGCTGTTATCCGAATTCTGTTTATACGAAAACTGTATCATGCCTGCGCTGAACACTTCATCCACGCCATCGATTTTCAAAATGTCCTCTCTCATTTTTTCGCTCTCTTTATACGAGCATCCCGCCAATACCTGATACGGCATATTGAAATCAAAACTGTTGGCTTTTTTAAGAGAATCGCAAAAATAGCTGATTGTGAGGAACAAAATTATCGATGCCGCGATGGATATCGTAATTATCGTACCTTTTATACCGTTTCTTTTAATATTTTTGTAAGCAAGTTCGCCTTCGTAACCGAAGATGAGGCGAATCAGAGGGTTGATTCTCAAATGACGCGGCTTTATTCTGATCGTACCGTTTTGGCGAAGCGCGTCAATCGGCATTATTCTTGCGGCTTTAAATGCCGGAACAAGTACCGAAACGAATATCGTTACCGCCGAAAAAAGTACTATCGCAAAGATTACCGCGGGTGAAATATTTACGGGAATGCCTCCCTGCATGCCTTCCGAACCCGCAAGCAGATTGGCTTCGAGCATTTTGCCGCCGAGAAGCAAAAGAGTGATTTTTGTTCCGAGATACCCGACGAAAATACCGATGGGAATACCGATAAGACCCAATATCAGACCCTCGAAATAAACCGAAAATCTCTTCTGTCTTCCGGTTGCGCCGACGCTTGAGAGCATTCCGAGATATCGGATTCTCTCGGTAAGCGACATACCGATGGAATTGACTATCAAAACCACGGATGTGACGATTATGATTAAAAGGGCAATTCCCATCATTACAAAGAGTGCCTTAAACGCGCCCTGACTTCCGTCGATTGCAAAAACGCTCAAAAGATATTCCGTGTTTAATTCGTATTTTGTAATATTCGCTTCTTCCCTTATGCTTTTTATCTGTTTCAACGAGGTGTGATTGCGTTTTTTAAGGCAGATTCTTGCCTCTGCGTATTTGGATTCCGGGAAAAATCCCCCGTCGATTCCGCAAAGAATATCATAATCCTTTGTCGGCATATTGTCGTGCAAAACGGCAGTTATCGTGCAGTTTTTGACTTCTTTTAAAACAAAACCTTCATCGGATCTGTACGGTCCTCCGAGGTAGGATTCCTCTCCGTCTTCTTCAATAAAAAACCTGTATCCCTGCTCGAATGAAAGCGTATCGCCGACCTTTAACGGGAGATTGTTATCCTTCAAAAATGCTTCTTCAACCGCAATTTCATTCGAATTCTCAGGAAATCTCCCATCGTATTCGCATAAAATCATTTCGTTAAAATAATCTTCGTCGGCATAAGTGATATTACCGGTTTTGAATCGTTCTTCCGCATCGCTTATAAGACGGACACCGCTTATTTCGGGATTCATGTCCCTTATTCCGACATATTCGATTCTCGGATCTTCTTTTAAAATCTTCGCCTGTTCTTCGCTTAATTCGTAAAAAGCCGCCTGAACTTTTCCGTCGGTTCTCTCTGCAAGAATTCCGAAGAAGCTAAAAAACGAGAATCCGCCGATAAACATTGCACCGATTAAAGCCGTGGACATAACGATTCCCAAAATCGTGACCACCGTTCTTTTTATATTGATTGAAATATGTCTTAGCGTGAGTTTGAAAATAATATTCATTATTCACTCACCTCCGCTCCCGATTCGTTATGATTTTCGGCTTCCGCGGGATTCTTCGAATCCCTTGTTATTCTGCCGTCTTCGATGGTAATGACCCTGTCGGCGGAAAGTGCAATCCTTTCGTCATGCGTAATGATAATAACCGTCTGGTTGTTTTCTTTGTTGAATTTTTTAAGAAGGGAAACTATCTCTTTGCTGTTTTCGGAATCAAGGTTTCCGGTCGGCTCGTCCGCAAGCAGGAGTGCGGGATGATTCATAAGCGCACGCCCGATGGATACCCTTTGCTGCTGACCGCCCGAGAGCTGGTTCGGAAGATGTTTTACCCTGTCCTTTAAACCGAGTTTTTCGAGAAGGTCCTTAAGTAATTTTTTGTCGGGTTTCTTTCCGTCGAGAAGAATCGGAAGAGTCATATTTTCCTCTACGTTCAATATCGGTATCAAATTGTAAAACTGATAAATCAATCCGATCTGTCTTCTTCTGAAAATCGCCAGTTCCTTTTCGTCGAGTCTGTTTATTTCCGTTCCCGAGATGATAACCTGTCCCGAGGTTCCTTTATCAACTCCGCCGAGGATGTGAAGAAGTGTCGATTTGCCGCTTCCCGAAGGTCCGACTATCGCCACGAACTCTCCCTGCATAACATCAAAAGTCACATCTTTGAGAGCATTTACCTGTGTGTCTCCCTTTCCGTAAACCTTACATAAATTTTTGATTTCGAGTATTTTCATTCGCTGCTCCTTTCAAATATGTCAAAACGCTTTTCGCTGCGTATTTTTTTCATCTTATGAGCACAGTATATTTTTTCTGTCTTACAAACAGGTGACTTTTTTATTACAGTTTTGTAATATTTCTTTTTTCATAAAAAAAAGATGAGGAAAACTTCGTTTCTTCATCCTTTTTGTTTGTTTTTTATATTAACGTTTTGAAAAATTTGATAATGAATTTTGTTCCGGCTCCCTCGCTGCTTTCGACGCTTATTTCGCCCTGCTCGCCCTCTATGATGGATTTTGAAAGCGCAAGCCCTATTCCGACGCTGTCTTTACCTGCGTTTTTCCCTTTGTAAAAACGTTCGAAAATATGAGGAAGATCGTCTTTTGCTATTCCGCAGCCCGTATCGCGTACGGTTATTTGCGTGAAAATATTGGTATCAACCGCGGATACCGACAGTTCTCCGCCGTCATCCATATGCTCGATGCAGTTTTTGATGATGTTTTGAATCGCTTCCACGGTCCAGTTTTTATCGCATTTTATATTCATTTCGGAAACGTCCGATTTGAAAGATATGTTTCGTAAATCAAACTGTATTTCGAAAGGCTTAACCGCTTCTTCGATAAGCTCGGCCGCCGAAACTTCCTCGCGTTTTAAATTGATCGTACCGGCATCGAGCTTCGATAATTTCAAAAGAGTCTGTATGAGCCAGTTCATTCTGTTAAGCTGCGAGGATTGGGTTTTTAAAAATTCCGTTCTTTTGTTATCGTCTTGCTCGTCCACCAAAAGATCGTTCATTACCATCATTGATGTAAGCGGCGTTTTAAGCTGATGACTGATATCCGCGATAGCGGCCGCGAGATTCTTTTTTTCGTCGGATAAAAGTTCTTTCTGGTATTTTAAAGTCGAAGTTGTTTTGTAAATATTCGTCTTTAAAATCGAAAGCTCTCCCTCCTCCTGATCGAGAATTTCGTTATCGTCGTTTTCCGATAAAACCCTGACAAGAT
Organism: Lachnospiraceae bacterium; assembly: GCA_017613435.1. GTDB lineage: Bacteria > Bacillota > Clostridia > Lachnospirales > Lachnospiraceae > UBA3766. Next base: position 4,072 of record JAGADU010000001.1, read on the forward strand.
AATCGTTTAATTTATCTATCTTTTCATATCTTTTCTTTGTATAAACAATAAATATGACAATAAGAACAAGCCCGGTAAGAAAAACCGCCGCGCCTGTTTTCAATCCCAAAAAAATGCCGGAACAAACCGCCGTAATCAATGTGACTGCAGCGCCCGCTATTATCATGTTTCGAAATTCCCGGTTCTTCATGATTCAGCCTCTTATTTATCCACAATATATCCCATTCCGCGAACCGTTTTTATGATTTTCGGGTCGGAAGGGTCTTTTTCAATCTTGTCGCGAAGTCTCTTTATATAAACCGTGAGCGTGTTGTCGTTGACGAAATCTCCGCTTATGTCCCACATATCCGAAAGGAGCTGGTTTCTTGTAAGCACCACGCCCCTGTTGTTGCAAAAGGTCAGCAAAAGTCTGTACTCGAGTGCCGTAAGCTCAACGCTTTCTTCTTTGCCGGAAGCCTCGTCCTTTACGGTAACTTTGGCTTCGTTTGTATAAATGCAAAGATTGCCGAGACGCTCGATGCCCGATTGCGAATCCGCACTGCCGGCTTCGCCCTTTCCGGCTCTTCTTAAAACGCTTTTGATTCTTGCCATAAGCTCATTGACCCTGAAAGGCTTGCAGATGTAATCGTCGGCCCCGAGTTCGAGTCCCATTACGACATTGACTTCCGCATCCGCCGCCGTCAGAAAAATAACCGGAATGTCTTCCGATTCCTTTAAATATCCGCAGATGTCGTATCCGCTTCCGTCGGGAAGATTGATATCCAGAATGCTTATGTCGTATTCGTTGGTCTTCCACGCGGATTTTGCCTCGGCAAAAGTTCTTACATGCGTTACGTCATAGCCTTCTTTTTCAAGGGAATATTTAAGTCCCATGCCTATCGCATCATCGTCTTCAAGCAAAAAAACTTTCATAAAATAACCTCAAAAATTATCAGGAAAATACTTAGTCCTTTTTTATTTTATCAAAACAGATCAAATTTTTACAGAGCGCAAAAAAACGTATTTTTTCCGAAAAGGGTTTTCCTTACGCCCCGATTATAGTAATGTTATATCGAAAAGAGGAGAAATATGAGTTTTATAATTTCGGGAGATACCCACGGAACGCTTGATATTAAAAAAGTCACGGATTTCTTTGAAGGGAAAGAGGGCAATTTTACAAAAGAGGATTATCTGATTATTCTCGGAGATGTCGGCGTATGCGCTTTTTTGGAAGAGGATGAAAAAGAAACCCGCAATATCCTTCGAAATCTTCCGGTTACCGTTCTTTTTATCGACGGCAATCATGAGCATTTCCCGCATCTTTTCGCCTATCCCGAGGAAATCTGGAACGGCGGCAAAATCCACAGGATCGAAAAAGACATAATCCATCTTATGCGCGGTCAGATCTTCGATATTAACGGTACGAAATTCTTCACTTTCGGCGGTGCGTACAGCGTTGACAAATGGTGCAGAAAGGAAGGATTCTCGTGGTTTGCGCAAGAACTTCCTTGCAGGGCGGAATACGAAAAAGGGTGGTACAATCTCGAGAGCGCCGATTTTAAGGTCGATTATATCCTCTCGCATACGGCTCCCGCTAACGTGGCTGAGAAAATGTGTTACGGCGAACTCTCAAACGGAGAATACGAACTCAGACGCTTTCTTCAGAGAGTGGCCAAGAATTCCGATTTTAAAGCCTGGTATTTCGGACATTTCCATGAGGATTACGAAATTGATGATAAATACTTTTGCCTTTTTAACAGGATAAAAGTTTTGGAAAACAAATAAAAACAAATTTTTTGAATTAAAAAAGCCCGATTTGCATCGGGCATTTTTTTATATCGCATCAACCATGGATTTAACGTATTCTCCGACATATTTAGGAGATTCTTTTTTGTATTTTTCCATAATCTTGATAATCGCCGAACCCACGATGGCACCGTCCGAAACCGAAGCCATTTTCTTTGCCTGCTCGGGTGTCGAAATACCGAATCCTATGGCGCAGGGAACGGTTGTGTTCTCTCTTATTATCTTTACGATGGATTCAAGATCCGTATTGATCTCCGTTCTCGTACCCGTAACTCCGAGACTTGAAACAAGATAAATGAATCCTTCCGCTTCTTTTGCAATCATCGCGATACGGTCCTTTGAAGTGGGTGCGATAAGCGAGATTAAATCAACATTGTATCTGTGGCAGTCTTCCAGGAATTCTTCTTTTTCTTCAAAAGGAAGATCCGGTAAGATGATTCCGTCGATACCGACTTCGCTGCATTTCTTAAAGAATCTGTCCGATCCGTATGAAAAGACCACATTCGCATATGTCATGAAAACCATCGGAACCGTTACGTCTTTTCTTAAATCCTTTACGAGATCGAAAATCTTATCGGTTGTTACGCCGCCTGTCAACGCACGTAAATTTGCTCCCTGAATAACGGGACCTTCTGCGGTCGGATCCGAAAAAGGAATGCCCAATTCCACAAGGGATGCTCCGTTAGCCACGGCTTCGCGGACAATTTTCGCGGTCGTTTCAAGGTCGGGATCCCCGCATGTGATAAAAGGGATAAATGCTTTTTTATTTTCGAATGCTTTTGAAATATTACTCATTGATATCCTCCCCTCTGTAACGGGCGATTGCCGCACAGTCCTTGTCTCCCCTGCCGGAAACGGTAATAACGATTATTTTGTCCTTATCCATTTCGGGAGCGATTTTTATAGCGTGTGCGATAGCATGCGCGGACTCGATTGCGGGAATGATACCCTCGGTCTTTGCAAGATATTCGAATGCGCAAACCGCTTCTTCATCGGTAACCGGAACATATTCGGCTCTTCCGATATCGTGAAGATATGCATGTTCGGGGCCTATGCCGGGATAATCGAGGCCCGCCGAAATCGAATAAACGGGAGCTATCTGACCGTATTCGTCCTGACAGAAATATGATTTCATGCCGTGGAAGATTCCGAGCTTTCCGGTTGCAACCGTTGCGGCGGTTTCGTATGTGTCAACACCGCGTCCCGCTGCCTCGCAGCCGATAAGCCTTACTTCCCTGTCGTTTATGAAATTGTAGAAAGTTCCGATTGCGTTCGAACCGCCGCCGACACATGCTAAAACCGCATCGGGAAGACGTCCTTCTTTTTCAAGAATCTGCTCCTTGATTTCCTTGGAAATAACAGCCTGGAAATCACGAACGATTGTGGGGAAGGGATGGGGACCCATAACCGAGCCGAGGCAGTAATGCGTATCGTCGATTCTCTTGGTCCATTCTCTCATGGCTTCCGACACCGCATCCTTAAGTGTTGCGGTTCCCGTCGTAACGGGAATGACTTCGGCCCCGAGAAGCCGCATTCTGTATACGTTCAAAGCCTGGCGCTTTGTATCTTCCTCACCCATGAATACCACGCATTCCATGCCCATGAGAGCTGCTGCCGTAGCGGTTGCAACACCGTGCTGACCGGCGCCGGTTTCAGCGATAAGACGTGTCTTTCCCATTTTCTTTGCAAGAAGCGCCTGACCCAGAACATTGTTGATTTTATGAGCGCCCGTGTGATTTAAATCTTCTCTTTTAAGATAGATTTTCGCACCGCCCAAATCCTTGGTCATTTTTTCCGCAAAATATAGTCTTGAAGGTCTTCCGCCGTATTCGTTTAAAAGTTCGGTAAGTTCGCGGTTAAATTCGGGATCGTCCTTGTAATGATTGTATGCTTCTTCAAGTTCTTTTACCGCATTCATCAGTGTTTCGGGAATGTACTGTCCGCCGTGAATTCCGAATCTTCCGTTTTTTGAATCGTTATTGTTCATCTTGGTTCCTTTCATTTCTCTTATGGAAAATTTATCCTGGAAACTGTGAATATTATCGTTTTTATCTCTTACGATTTTAACAAATGTTCTCATCTTTTGGGGATCTTTTATTTTGTCCGTCTCGATTCCCGAACTCACATCGACCGCAAAAGGACTGACTTCGTCCAAAGCATTTAAGACATTGTCGGGATCGAGTCCGCCCGCAAGGAAATACGGTCTTTTGATTTCCCTTAACAGGCTTCTGTCCAAAAGTTTTCCGTCTCCCGCTCCCGAATCAAGCAATACGTAATCGGCGCCCGATTCGTTTACAAAAGCGGCATCTTCTGCGGATTTTATCATGAAAGCCTTGATAACGGGCTTTCCCGTAAGCTCCCGCAGTTTGGAAATATATTCTTCGTCCTCGCTTCCGTGAAGCTGTGCGATATCAACGGTTCCTTCTTTTAAAAGATTCGCCACCGTATCAATCTCTTCGTCCACGAAAACCCCGACCGCTTTGATTGCGGGATCAAGCTTCTTTTTCAAATCGGCCGCCTTTTCAAAAGAAACATTTCTGATGCTTTTTTCAAAAAACACGAATCCGATATAATCCGGCTTTATCTCATTGGCTGTTTCGATGTCTTCGAAACGCGAGAGTCCGCAAAGTTTTATCTTTGTCATAACGCACTCCTTAAAATTTCAAGTGCCTCCCTCTTGTCGGCCGCACGCATTACGGTCTCTCCGATAAGAACCGCATCCGCACCCGCTCTTCTTATGTTTGCGATATCTTCGGGTGTTTTAAATCCGCTTTCCGATACGAATATCCTGTCGGAAGGAATGAGTTCGCGAAGCTTCCTGCTGTTGTTCGAATCTACCGTAAAATCCTTGAGGTTTCTGTTGTTTACACCGATTATTCCGGCATTTGCTTCAACCGCCGTATTTACTTCTTTTTCATCATGTGCCTCCACTATGGCGGAGAGTCCGAGTTCGTTGCAAATGCCCAGGTATTCCTCGATCTGTGCTTTCGAAAGGATGGAACATATGAGCAGTACCGCCGATGCGCCGAGTACTCTAGCCTCGTAAATCATGTATTCGTTAACCGTAAAATCTTTTCTCAGACACGGTATCTTAACTTCCCTTGCGATTTCCGCAAGATATTCGTTTTTGCCCAAAAACCACTTGGGTTCCGTCAATACCGAAATGCAGTCGGCGCCTGCCGCCTCGTATTCCTTTGCTATGGAAAGGTAAGGAAATTCGGGAGCTATGAGACCCTTTGAAGGAGATGCTTTTTTGCATTCGAGAATGAAGGACAAGCCGTCTTTTCGAAGTGCTTTTTCAAAAGCAAAATCCCCCTTTTTCAAATCGAGGGCCATTTTTTTCATATCAGACGCACTAATGTTTCTTTTGGCTTCCTCGGTGCGTTCTTTTGCGTAATTCGCCAATTTATCAAGAATTGTTTCTGTTTTTTCCATATCCGATAATCTCTTTTAATCCGTATAACCGTATACTTAAAAGTCTGTTTTTCTTTTAAGGATGCCTACTCGGCGTCGGGACGGTTGCTGACTTCGATGAATTTGGTCAATACTTCGAGTGCTTTGCCTGAATCGATGATTTCACCAGCAAGCGCAACGCCTTCCCTGAAGGAGTTTGCTTTACCGCCGATATAGAGCGAAGCGCCTGCGTTTAAAAGAACCGCATTTCTCTTATGACCTTTTTCGCCGTTTAAGATTGCGAGTGTAATCTTTGCATTCTCTGCGGGATCGCCGCCCTTCAAATCGTCTTTTGTGCAACGCTCGAATCCGAAATCTTCGGGTGTGATTGTGTATGTCTTATACCAGCCGTCTTTGATTTCGCAGATTTTCGTGGGTGCGCTAAGCGAGATTTCATCAAGCTTGTCCATTCCGTATACAACCATACCGCGTCTGATGCCGAGGCTTACGAGTACCTGTGCCAGGGGCTCTACGAGATATTCGTCATATACGCCGAGAAGCTGCATTGCGGGCGAAGCCGGATTGGTAAGCGGTCCTAAGATATTGAACACGGTTCTTACTCCGAGTTCTTTTCTGATGGGGCCGACATATTTCATCGATGAATGATATTTTTGTGCGAAAAGGAAGCACATTCCGACTTCGTTTAAAAGTTCTACACATCTTGCGGGGCTTTGCTGAATGTTTACGCCAAGAGCTTCGAGGCAGTCGGCCGTTCCGCATTTTGAGGAAGCCGCACGGTTGCCGTGTTTGGTTACTTTCATTCCTCCTGCTGCCGCTACGAGCGCACTGGTTGTTGAAATGTTAAAGCTCTGTGCATTGTCTCCGCCAGTTCCGACGATTTCGAACACATCCATTCCGGTCTCAACCTTCGTTGCATGATCCCTCATGGCTGCGGCGCAGCCTGCGATTTCATCCGTTGTTTCGGCTTTTGCGCTCTTTGTCGAAAGCGATGCGAGGAATGCCGCGTTCTGAGTGGGGGAAGTCTCGCCGCTCATTATCTCGTTCATTACGGCATATGCTTCGTCATATGTTAAATCTTCTTTGTTTACGATTTTTACGATTGCTTCTTTAATCATTTTTGTTTCCTCCGATTATGGTTTTTTGTTTACAGTTCCAAGAAATTTTTAAGCATCTTTTTTCCGTCGGGTGTCAGTATCGATTCGGGATGAAACTGCACTCCGTATATCGGATATTCTTTATGTGCCACGGCCATTATTTCGCCGTCCGTTGTCTTTGCGGTTATCGAAAGGCTTTCGGGAATTGTTTTCTCATCTGCCGCAAGCGAATGATATCTCGCAACGGGCACAACCTCGGGACAGCCTTTAAACAGAGGACAGGCGGTATCGAGAGCGGCATCGGACTGTTTGCCGTGCATGAGCTTTGATGCGTAAGTTACCGTTGCCCCGAATGCGGCGCAGATTGCCTGGTGTCCGAGGCAGACGCCGAGGATCGGAATTTTTTTGCCGAGCTTTTGTATTGCCTCGATTATTATTCCCGCATCCTCCGGTCTTCCGGGACCGGGCGAAACGATTATTTTTTCGGGATTTAATTTTTCTATTTCTTCGACACTCATTTCATCGTTTCTGATTACTTTTATATCGGGGTTTAACTCTCCGACATACTGGTAAAGGTTGTATGAAAAGCTGTCGTAATTGTCTATCAGTAAAATCATATATCAGCCTCCTGTGCATTTTCGAGTGCCGTGAGAGAAGCTCTCGCTTTGTTAAGACACTCTTCGAATTCCATTTCGGGAACCGAGTCGGCAACAATTCCCGCACCGCTTCGAACAAACACTTTTTTGTTCTTTTTGTATGCTATTCTGATGGCAATACATGTATCCATGTTTCCGGTAAAATCTATGTATCCGATAGCACCGCCGTAAATGCCTCTTTTATTGTTTTCAAGTTCGCCGATGAGCTTGCAGGCTCTTATCTTGGGTGCTCCCGAGAGTGTTCCAGCGGGAAGAACCGCTTCTATCGCATCAAAAGCATCCTTGTCATCCCTTATCCTTCCGCAAACCGTCGAACCGATGTGCATTACATGGGAGAAACGAACCACGCTTCTTAATTTTTCCACGAATACGCTTCCGAACCTGCTGACTTTTCCGAGATCGTTTCTTCCGAGATCCACAAGCATGTTATGTTCGGCAAGTTCTTTTTCGTCTTTTAAAAGTTCCTCTTCCAAAGCGAGGTCTTCTTCCTCGGTCTTTCCTCTTTTTCTCGTTCCCGCAAGAGGGAAAGTATGAAGAACTCCGTTTTCAAGTTTTACGAGCGTTTCGGGAGAAGCGCCCGCAACCTCGACATCCGTTCCCGAGAAGTAAAACATGTAGGGCGAAGGATTGATGGTTCGAAGCATTCTGTATGTATTGAAAAGGCTGCCTTCGAAAGGAGCGCTTAATCTGTTGGACAAAACTATCTGGAAAATATCTCCTTCGTGAATATAATGCTTTGCTTTCTCAACCATTTCGCAAAACTCTTTTTGTTAAAAAGAGGAGTAACTTCTCCGAGAAGTTTTCCGGCCGGCTCTTCCTTTTTTTCGCCGTGCCTTAAAAGTTGTGCAAGCTGTTTTAAATCCATCGCAGCTTTGTTGTATCCGACTTCGATATCTTTAAGAGGCATATTGACTATAAGGATGATTTTCTGCTTCATGTTGTCGAATGCGATTACTTTGTCAAAAAGCATCAAATCGACATCCTTGAATTCTTCGGTATCCTCTACGTCGCTCTTTACGCTCGGCTCGCTGTAGTTTAAATAATCGTAAGAGAAATAACCTACAAGGCCTCCCGTAAAAGAAGGAAGGTAATCGAATTTCGGGCTCTTGTATTCGGACAGAATCTGACGAAGTTGGATCGAAGGATTGGTTGTTTGGATATTGAGATTTCCGGCCTTGAGATTTCCGTCGATACAGGTAATTTCCATCTTGGGGTCGAATCCCAAAAAAGAAAATCTGCCCCATTTGTCGTTTGCCTGCGCCGATTCGAGCATATAGCAGTGAGTCGAAACGTTTTTAAGAATCTTCATCGTCTCAATCGGGGTCGTAAAATCGGATAAAATCTCGCAGCTTAAAGGAATTACGTTGTATTTGCCCGACTTTGCAATCTCTTTTACTTCTTCTAAGGACGGTACGATTTTCATAGGAAACTTCCTTTCGTCAGATTGTTTTTATCTTGATTTGTTCAGGAGCTTTTTTGGGTTATTACAGTTTTAAAGGAGGAAAAAGCATAATACAAATAAAAAAGCCCCTGACATAATCTGCTGATTCTGTCAAGGACGAATAATCTTATCCGCGGTGCCACCCTGATTCACGATGCGACTCGTGCGCTTAGCGAGATACCTTCATATCTCCGGCAAATGACGTCTGCCCAAACGTCGCAGAATACTTTGAATAATCATTTCACTGCGCCCTCAGCGGTCCATTTGACAATTTGTTTCGTACCCGGATCTCAGCATCCCGGATTCTCTGTAGGGGCATCATTGCCGTTATCTCCGCTTCAACGGTTTAAATTCTTAAATTTGAAAAAAGAATACCACACGAAAAAAAGCAAGTCAACAACTTTTTTTATCTTTATACGATGATATCCGCGCTTATGCTTCTTGTGACCGAAATGAGGTCGGAAGGAGAGAGTTCTATCTGGGCTCCGACCCTTCCCGCGCTGACATAGATTTTTTCAAAACCCGAAGCCGTTTCGTGGATAAAAGTCTTAAACTGCTTTTTCATTCCGATCGGCGAACATCCGCCGTGAACATAGCCCGTGAGCGGAAGCAGTTCTTTTTGTTTTATCATGTCGATCGATTTTTCGCCTGCTGCCTTTGCGGCCTTTTTTAAATCCAGTTCCGCCTGTACGGGAACAACGAACACGTAATAGTTGTTGCTCTTTCCCTGCGTAACCAGGGTCTTAAAAACCTTGGCCGAATCCTCTTTTAAAATCGCTGCGATTTCCTCGCCCGTCAAGGTCGCGTCCGGCTCGTATGTATGGCTTTCGTACGAGATCTTTTTGGCATCAAGCACTCTCATAACATTTGTTTTGTCGTTTGCTTTCATAGTTTTTCCTTTCATATAAAAGATAACCATCTATAATTTAACAGACATTTTTATTTTTGCAAACCGTCTGTATAAGAAAACGCTCCCGAAATGTCCGGGAGCGCGGTATTATTTTAATTCAGCATTGTTTCTTTTTAAAAAATCAATATCATTTCCGTAGTTTAGCGCGGTTTCTTCGTCATTTTCCAGAAATAATTCATACAGACCGCCCGGAATTTTGCCGGGCTTGGTTCTTTCGTAAATCGTAAGATTCCACGAATGTTTGCATTTTTTGCATCGGTAAATAAGCCACACATCGACTTTGTTTCCGTTTGCATTTACCCTGAATTTTCCCGAATTGACAAATTCCTGTTTTTTACCGCATCCTCCGCATTTATGATATACATGCTGCATTAAGCTCATTTTTATCCTCCTTATATTTCTTCGGGGATTCATCTGAGCTTAGCTGTTAAATTGTATTTAAGCTCAGACTACTGAGCTCTAACGTATCTGTTTTTCATAAATTTCGTCCTTTCCTAATTAAGATTTACAATATCCGTAGCAACCTTTTCCTGAAAACGGACATCGTGCTCCACGATAAGCATGGTCGGCTTAAAATCAAGGATCAGCTTTTCTATCTGCATGCGTGAAAAAACATCGATGTAATTAAGAGGTTCGTCCCATATATAAAGGTGTGCCGGAGTGATAAGGCTTGAAGCTATCAAAACCTTTTTCTTCTGACCTTCGGAAAATTCTTCCATGTTTTTTGAAAACTGAACGGCGCTGAAATCAAGCTGATTAAGTATCGCCAGAAACAAACTTTCTTCGAAACCGCAGGCTTTGCAGTAATCTTTCAGATTGCCCGACAGAAAAGATGTGTCCTGATTTATATAGGAAATCTTAAGTCCCGAAGCCACATCGAGTATGCCGTTTGTTATAAGTTTTTCGCATCCGCTTATCTGTTCAGCCGGATTGGCCTTTTGTAAGATTGCTTTGATGATACTCGATTTGCCGCATCCGTTATCTCCGCGAAGAACCACTCTGTCGCCCTGCTTTATCTGAAATCTCATTCCTTCAAACAGGGGACTTTCGGCATCGGAGTACTGAAGGGATAAGTCTCTTGCCAGAATCAGAACATCCTTATGGTGCTTAAGCGGCATTACCTTTAAGTTTATTTCCTTTTCGATATCCTGAAGCAGGCCTTCTTTTTCCTCTATCTCCCTCTCGATCCTGTGCTCGAAATTCTTAACTCTCGACTGCATCTTCTTGGTCTTTGCACCGATATACGCTCTCGTATCCATGCATCTGTCATGCTCTTTCGTCGGATCAAAACCGATTTTTGTACCCTCGTTTTTCTCGGCCCATCTATCGGCTCTGTCGGCTGCTGCCTTTAATTTCCCGATCTCTTTTATGTGTTTTTCATTTTCTGCTTTTGCAAAAGCATCAGCTCTTTCCTTGTTTTCCCACCATGACGAAAAGTTGCCTGTCTGGACTTCGATCGTCTTTCTGTTTAAAACCAGTACGTGGTCGCAGACCGCATCCAAAAGATCTCTGTCATGGGATACCAGGATAAAGCCTTTCTTTTTGGCAAGATATGTTTTTACCAGCTCTCTTGCCTGTGAATCCAGATGATTCGTCGGCTCGTCGATTAAAAGAAACTCTCCTTCAACAGCGAAAAGGACCGCAAGCATTACCCTCGTTCGTTCGCCGAAGCTTAATGTATTGAAAGGTCTGTAAAGACATTCCGCATCCATTCCGATTTGGTTCATCTGTACCATTACCTGCCACGACTCAGCCTCGGGCTTCCACTTTCTTATAAGCTCGTCCGCCGTTTTTAAAAGTTCTTCCTCGCTCACGTCATACGGAAAATAGTCAAAACGCATACCTGATGAAATGTTTCCCTTTGTGGGTTCGTATTTTCCCAAAAGGAGATTCAAAAGAGTGGTTTTTCCCTTTCCGTTTCTTCCGATAAGTCCGAGTTTCCAATCTGTATCAATACTGAAATTTACGTCTGAAAGGACATCGTCAAAACTGCCCTCATAACAAAACGTCAAATCATTAACCTTTATTTGTGCCATCTATATCACCTCCCGTGATTAAAGCCTCTCGGTGCCCATTCGCATTTCGCTTCGCGAAATTGCTCATTACGCGCTTCCTCGCGGTGCTTAATTCGCATTTCGCTTCGCGAAATTGCTCATTACGCGCTTGCTCGCGGTGCCCATTCGCATTTCGCTTCGCGAAATTGCTCATTACGCGCTTCCTCGCAGTGCTTAATTCGCATTTCGCTTCGCAAAATTGCTCATTACGCGCTTCCTCGCGGTGCTTAATTCGCATTTCGCTTCGCGAAATTACTCATTACGCGCTGTCGCGCTATATCATATGAATAAAATTCGACTGCTTATGAGCAAGCTCAACGCAGTCCTCTTTTATTCATATGCTGCACCGCTCGTAGGAACGCGAAAAAAATCTGCTTTCATGCCGAAAGCAGATTAACGTACAAATAAAGATTATATGCCGAAGCACACCCATGACGGCGAAATCCTGAAATGATACGATAATCCAATTCGGCATACACAAACAGACCTTTTTGAGGCCTTATAAAAAACGTTCGCATTTACCAAATCAAACTATCTAATTATCATTCTCTCACCTTCACACTTTCGTGTGCCCTTCTTAAACTGTGCAAATAATAACACGAATAAATAATATCGTCAATACGAAGATACAAATCACATATCGGGTGCGTATTCCGTGAAAGTCACCACATCATTATTCTTAAAATCAGGTGCCTCTTTTATGCCCTTTAAATATGCATCGAAAAACTCAAGATGACATTTGCAAAGATTCTCATGCATCAGATTTGCATCGAGTTTTCCCGAGACGGATTTCATCGGAATGGTATATTTCATATCCGAAAATCCCATATGTTTCATGTCTTTGAAAAGTGCTTTATACACGGTTTCGGTATGTCTTAAATATACTCTGTTGACAACGTTTTCGTTATCATTGCAGCTTATCTGAAGGAAGGGTACTTTTAATATTTCATCCCCGTAATTTCCGAACAGTCCGCCGTCGATATTGACACCGCAGACATATTCTGGATTTCTCGCGCAAAGGGCGTACGCGGCGTTTCCTCCGAACGAATGACCCGAAGCTCCGATTCCTTTTTCGAAGTCGATGAAATCTTTGAAATTCTCTTTGGCATATCCGATTGCGGCATCGGTATCCCCGGTCCATTCTTCAAGTCTTCCCATTAAGAAGGCTCTGTATTTTTTCTGATAAGCATCGAAGGCTTCCCATAATTCTTCGTTGCTTCCTTTAAGTTTGATAAGTTTAATCGATGCAATCAGTCCGCCCAAAAAAGGCTCCATCTGCTTGATTTTATTGTTGTAATAAAGGAACGAACCGTCATCAAATTCGCTGCAAACCGCTTCCATGGAGTGGTCAACGCAAATAACCGCATATCCGTGGGACGCCATCTCTATGCAAAGAAACGAATTGCCCTCTCTGAAAGAACTGTATCCCGCGGAAAAGACTATCAAAGGGAATTTTCGATCCGGTACGTGCTTTGCATCGGTATAGCATTCGGACAAATTGTCTCCCTCTTCTTCCGCTTTTTTGTAATTCATCGGTACCTTGAATGTTTTTTGCAGACCTTTTGCCATGTTTTCGGACATATATCTGCTCTTGGAAAGACCTTCGGCATCGGCTTTTAACACGGGATAATAAACCCTTGCGGCAACGCTTCGCATTGTACCGGGCTTCATTGCTTCCTCTCTGACATCTTTAACGGTATATGTAAAAGTTCCTACCGCATATTCGCCTGTGGGAACGGGTTTGTTAACTTTCTTCATCTTTTAAATCCCTTCCTTATTCCTCTGCTCCGAAAAGATAAACAATCGTCTTTGCCAGTGTCCCAAAAAGCTGTCCGGGGCTTGATTTGCAGCCGATTTTCCCTCTGCCGTAGCACGCCGAGAGTATGCAGTTCATCTCAATTCCCGCATATGCCGAGGATATAAAATCAAACAATTCTTCGGGATCTCCCTTCAAAACAAAATTCTTTTTTTCACTTGAATCTCTGAGTAAAGGAAGAACTGTTTGTGCCAGGTATTCCATATTTCCTCTTCCTTTTATCCCGCCTATTATCTTTTCTGTCCTTTCGGGTTCGTTAATCGCGAGTACCGTAAGATCAAAATTAATTTTTTGGATATCCATAAGGTGCGCTTCCATCGTTTCCCCGAGGATATCGCAGATACGATATACTTTTTCCTTAAATGAAAGATCATTCGGTTCATTGCGCAGGGCTTCCATATCATCGATGAAATTATAATCCCGACGCATGTTTGTAATCATGTCGCTTAAAATCTCGTCAAGATCCTTATAAAACCTGTAGATACCGCCCTGGGACAGTCCCGTCTCTTCTATTACATCGGTCATGGTCACCATTTCCACGGGCTTTTTCAAGCACACCCTGTAAGCCGCATCCACTATCGACTGCTTCTTTTTTTCTATATACTCTTCGGAAACCTTTGGCATGATTTTCTCCCCAAAATAAAAATGAAACTCTATTCATTTTATTTTACCCCTCCCTTTTCGTCAAGATAAAAATGAAAACAGTTTCATTTTTGATTAATTGAAAAAATTAATAATATATATACTCAAATTCCGTTGTTTCATCAACAGGACCGATGTCTCTGAAGGCCTCATTGCAAAAAGAATGGGTCTTCACCGGCAAACCGTACTCATTGTATTCTGCTTCAAATTCCGAATACCCTAACAGTGCATCCTTTGGAGAGTATGAATGCAATAAATTTCCGTCTTTGTCATATGTTTTAACGCGGGTTTCCTTTTTGGTTCCGTCTTCGGCAACACTATATGTCGTTACCGTCTGTCCGTTATTTTTATATTCAATGACTGTGTGTGAAGGTATCCTTCCCGTCGTAATGCTTTCTTCAAGTCCGTATTTTCCGTATTTATTTTCGGTGGCGAAGGAGAGTTCGCCGTCTTCGCCGTAATACTCCTCTTTGATTACCCTTTCTTCGCTGTCATAGAAATAAATGTGCGGACATTTTCCGTATGACATATCAGTCATCTTGATCAGATTGTCATTTTTGTCATACTCATATTCATAAGTTCTGTAAACATATCCGTCTTCGCTTTCATGACTTTTTTTAACCAACAGACCTTTATCGTTATATTCATACACATTAATCCAGAATATATCATTTTCGTCGAGGCCGTAAAAAATGTCTTTTACAAGTTTTCCGGATTTATATTCGTATCTGTTTTGAATCACAAGCTCTTTTTCGTTGTCGCCCTCGTATTCCTCTATTAAATTGCCGTCCCTGTCATAAACATATTTTTCATAATTTTCGACATTTCCCTCGGAATCCGTACGGACTTCGGTGAGCAAATTCAGATTTTCGTCATATGTGCTTGTATAAACAACCGTAAGTTTGCCGTTTTTGTCATAAAATGATTTTTTCAGTTCATTACCGTGTTCATCATAGTCCGTTATGATGTATGAGCCTGACGAATCGATGGCCTTCTCCTGCTTGACAACGGGCTTGTTATCCTCTTCTTCCAAAGCCGGTGCACCCTGCCGTGTATTGCCCGCACCCGGAGTACACGCAAGACACCCCAACATTAAAGCGGCTAAAACCGCCATATTTCTTATTTTCACAGGCAAGCCTCCTATTTGAGTCTGACTGTAAGAATATGTCTCGTGGGCCAAAACTCGTACAGATAAAGCGTATTAACCTTTCCGTCAACATGCTTATACTCGTTCATTACAACTTTTAATGCATCGCTTATCACATCCGGCTTGTCGATTAAAAGCGTGGTATGCGCAGTCCATTTATAAATGTCCTTGCTGTCCGAAAAATTATCTTTCAAAAGAAGCATTTCCCTGCTTACCGCGGGTGCCAGAAACAAAACATCGTTTTCAGGCATACGGAAAAGACCTACGTTATTGAAGGAAACATCAAACGCATCCGTGGTTTCGGCGATTCTTTTGAGACGCTCTTTTAATTCCTCTTCCTTTTCGATATCGAAAGAACCCAAAGTAAAATGCATGGGGATATCCTTAGTCTGAACTCCCGAAAATCCCGATTCGTAAAGTTTATTCTGTAAGCCGGAAAGTTTCCTTTCCGTTTCATCGTCATACCCTGCCAGTATGTATAATGCTTTGTTATCCATAATTACCTCTTTATTCGAAATACAGGGAAAGGCCGTTTTCGTCCGTTCCCCGTTGTATCTTATATTGCCAAAGAAACAAGTTTCTTTAAGTGGATATCAACCGAATCAAAACACATTACGGGGCAGTTGTCCGAATTTAAAATAAGCGGAAGTTCGGTGCATCCGAGAATCACGCCCTCGATTCCGTTTTCTTCTTTCATTCTGTTAATAATGTCCGTAAGTTCTTTAAGTGTTGATTCTTTTACGATTCCTTTTTCGAGTTCCTCATAGATCCTTTTGGCAACCAGTTCTCTTTCTTTTTCGTTCGGAATGAATACTTCGACGCCTGCTTCTCTTAAATCTTTTTTCATGTAATCTTCTTCCATGGTCAAAAGAGTTCCGAGAAGTCCGACTTTTTTTATCCCTTTGGATACCGTTTCTTCGCAAACCGCTTTGGGAATGCTCACAAGCTCCGCATTTGTTCTTTTTGACAATTCATCATAAACCATATGCATGGTTACGGCGGTTAAAGCAATAACTTCCGAGCCGCCCGAAACGAGACAGTCAACTTTTTGGGCAAGGTAATCCGCCAGTTCGTCGTATTTTTCGCTTATAACATAATTCCATGCTCTCCTGAAATCAACGCTTTCTATCGCTATCTCGGGCATGGCCTTCTCATTTGTCAAACGGTCTATTTCCGTATTGAGTTTTTTATAATACATAAGTGTGGATTCCGGTCCGGTTCCGCCTACAAGTCCTATTTTTTTCATGTCTTTTCTCTCTTTCTTTTCAGTCCATTCTCTCGTAATCGTTAAAAAAGCATTCTCTGAATCTTCCCGAAATCGCGGGTTCCATGCCTGCGGCATAAAGATGCGAAGTATCTCCGAACGAAATCATTCTGAACTGCGCAATGCCTTCCCTTCTTTCCTCGGTAACCACCGTCGTCACGGAAGTCGGCGGCGCAATCGAGGCGTGCCAGAGCACAAAGGGAGGGAGATTCAGCATATAGGATAAAAGAATGCATTCCAGTCCGAAATGGCAGAAGAATACGATCACGTCATTGTTGGAATTGAGTACTTTAAAAAGTTTTCCTTCTTTTTTGTAGCCGTGCTTTTCCAAAAAAGCGTCAAATTCCGAATATATCCAATCAACTTCCTCCCGCACTTTTGCGTCTTCAAGCGCAGGATAATCGGTCCATTTGTCAAAATCGAAAGCATGGGGCATATTCATCCAGTCCGTCGGAAGCCAGTCCCACGCAACGCCCTTTCTCTCGGGTCGCTGTACCACGGGGGCAAATTCGCGAAGCCACTTAAGTTCCTCTGCTTTCATATTCATTTTTTCAAGACTAAGGCCCGCAGTATCCCTCGCGCGCCCGAGCGGGGATACGTAGCATTCGTTTGCCTTTACGTTTTTCATTCTCTCGGAAAGAGCCCTTGCCTCCTTCCATCCCAATTCGGTAAGGGTATCATTTTCGTAATCGGGATCTCCGTGACGTACAATCAATATTCTCATTTTCTTTTCCTGTTTTTCATATTTTCAGCGAGACTAAAATATTCGGTTTATCAGTTCGACGGCACCGGCCACTCCGCCTTCGCTTCTTATTTTTTCGGAGATTATCTCCGCCTGCTTCTTTTTTTCATCATAGGTTTCATTCATTTCGTTGATGGCTTTTATGATGGTTTCTTCGCTTAAATCCTTGGCTTTCAACGGTTTTGTCGCGACATTTACGCTGTTTAGCTGCATCGCAAAGCCGAGCTGGTCGAGCACATGGGGGACGGGGATTGAGGGTATCGCGTAAATCATCGAAGCTGCGGATGTTCCGAAACCGCAGTGGTGTATCACAAATTTTCCCTGCCTGAAGAGCCAGCTGTGAGGAACGCTCTTGCATGCAATCATCGTATCCGGCAGCTCGTAATCCTCCATGGTTTTCTGGAAGCCCTGAATAATCGCGCGGCAATTCGTCTTTTTAAAAGCGCTGACGAACATATCGAGCTTGTCTTTTTCGGATCTGTCTTCAAAAGACATGGCTCCGAGTGCGAGTATTACGGGCTTTTCGCCGCTTTTCAAAAACTTTTCCGTCTTTTCGTCGGGAACGTAATCCTCATCGTCCTCATACCAGTATCCGGTCAGCACGTTTTTTTCTTCCCAATACGGGTTTCTTTCGACAACATACCGGCTTATCGGAATCAGATTGAGTTTGTCCGACATTATCTCATCCGCTGATTTTACGGGCTTTAATCCGTATACTTTTCTGATTTTGTTGTAAGGTTTTGCAACCTGCTTTGCTATCATTTTGCCGAAGATTTTGTCTTTGGGCGTCTGCGGTCTTAATTTTTCGCCAATCATCTGCGTCTGAAGCGTAACGTTTACCGTGGGGATGCCCAAAACATTCGCCTCAACGGCGCCCATCTGGCTGTGACTGACAATGATTAAATCCTTTCCTTTGCAGACTTCATAAACTTCGTTCGTGGATTCCTGAATGATTCGAAATACGAAATTCATTGTCTTTAACAAACTGAGGGCGGGATTGGAAACCTTTCCTCTGATGATTGCGGCTTCTTTTTCAATGTCTATATCGGGACCGATCGGTTCGAAATGTATTCCGGCCTCCTCAACCAGTCCTCTCCAGCAAGGGTGAGAACCAAGCGTTACATCGTATCCGTTTTTTTGAAGTTCGCGCGATAAGAAAATGTAGGGCTGTACATCTCCTCTCGTTCCCATGGTAAAAATTGCGGTTTTTTTCAATGTTGTTCACCCCCGATGTGCTTTATATGCAATCGATTTTCTGTCCTGAATGCACATATTCGAGACGGTCCCCCATTATATTCTTCATCACCTCAAAAGCCTTTTCGCCCGTGCAATGGCAGGTGACGAATCTTGTGGGATATTTCATGAGCTCTTTGGCGATATTTTCAATCTCTTCGATTTCACTCTCGATGTAATCGGTCTTTTTCATTAAATGAAATCCGCTTATTACCAGATCCGGCGCCTTGGAATACCTTTTTTCAAATTCATCAAGTATGCTTAAGATCCCGTTGTGCGCGCAACCGGAAATCAGAATCGTTTTTTCGTTTTGACGAATCACCAGAAAATGTTCGTGTCCAAAATCATCGCGTCTGAAACCGCCGTTCTCCTTTACAAGCAGTTTTTTGTTCGTAAAAGGAAGTTCGTGACTCCTGTTTTTTATAGTAAAAAGCTCGAGTTCGTCGTCTATTACCAGGTCTTTGTCCACGAATCTTACGTTCGGAAGATCTGCTATTTTTTTGTCTATTCCGATATATCTGAATCTTTCGGGCGCGTCTTCCCCGTCATCTGCGTAATAATCGTTGACGGCGGTTTTTTGCATGTATATGAGCGCTTTGTCGTTTTCCTTTGCAAAAGGCAGTATTCCGCCTGAATGATCGTAATGTCCGTGGCTTAAAATAACCGTATCAACCTCTGACAAATCGATTCCGAGCAGCTTCGCATTTTGAATTGTCTCAAACGAAGGACCGAGGTCCAAAAGAAGTTTGTGCTTTTGTGTCTTCACATAGAACGAGAGCCCGTGCGCATATACCGCATTCGCAACACCTTCTGTATTTTCGATTAAATTGATAATTGTGATTTTGTCTTCCATTTTGCCGTTCTTTTCCTGTTTCGGTTTTTCTAATATTTGCTCAACATAATATACGTACTCTGCAGGTTTGAATATTGTGCTCTTGTTAAGGACATACTGTAAAATCCGTCAAAATCATTTTCATACCATGAATATGACATATATTCGTTTTGGGGCTCAAAAAACTTTTCTAAACTATTCTGATCCGCAACATAGAGATTTGTCGAACCGAACCGTGATTCCAGTTCGTTGTATATCTCATTGAATACCCTCATGTCGCTTCCGTTTTTTACAAATTTGATCGACTCGACATATCCGTCCGAAATATTCAATTCCAAATAATCATACCCGTATACATAACCGTCTATGGCGATATCTCTCATCGGCGTTTGTTGGGATTTGATCGTCCACCACTCCGAATGTTCTGAATAAACAACTTTATCTGTCGTACTGCCGGGATAGTATTTTTTAATCCATTTATCCGCTTCATCGGTATCTTTGGTGATTAAATCATTGATGAAAGTGTAATCGTACACTCCTCCCGAAGGGGCAACGGTGTCGGGTTTTTTGCTCATGTCAATCCTTGAAATACGATCGGCATACGAATATGTGTCGCCTTTCCCGGAGTAAACTTTAAGTCCGATTATACCTGCAATCAAAACAATTACCGTAAGGGCAATTGCCAGAAAAATCGCCAATATTGCGACTATCAGAAGAATCAGCCATATTTTCTTTTTTTTCGGAGGATAGCCGGGAGTATTATCGTTCATAAAAGATCCTTTCTTTATCTTTCAAATGTCATTTCGTAAGCTTGGGCAAAAAGATGAATATCAACGCGGCAACATCGATAAACGCGCTTATAATATTGGCGCCGATACCGTAAAAGAAACTCTTTAAGGGAGTGGTCTTGCCTTCTTTGTATCTTAAAACAAACGAATAAACCGCGCTTTCCATCCCTATTATAACCGCTTCGCAAAGGGGTTGGAAAAACAATACCGGAAGAGCCGTGGGAACGCTTACAAGAAAGGCATTCATCGGAATGTTTGTGGCTGCGTTGACGATTAAAACGCAAATGACGTTTCTCTTTGTAAAAGGAAATCCGAATGCAGCCAGAACAACCATTTCCACTATAAGCGTTATTATATAACAGGAAGCGACGATAATGACTCTTTTTCCGATATTATTCGAATATTCTTCCGTTATTTCGCCTGTGGCAAAATCGTAAGTGCACTCGGCCCGGTATTCTTTTTTCGTATATTCGTTGCTCAAATAAACATCTCCGTTTGATGTTAAAACGGCGAATCTGAAAGTTTTCGGAATCGAATAACCAAAATAATACTCATCTTTGTCGTTTGAAGAATCAAAAGTTCCGTTTACCGGATTATAATAAAAGGACCATCCGTCATATGAAAAATTTTTCATATACTCCATGGCGCTTTCTTCGTTTATTTCGCCCTCTACCTTAAGAACGCTGTCAGCCTCGGCCGCTTCTTTTGATTTGCCCAAAACCGCTATGTAATATTCTCCTTCGGGAGCGTTTAATACTTTAAGATTAATTGAAGGTTTGGCGCCCATATCCGCGCTGACGTTTCTTTTGCATGCAAACAGAATAAGAAAAACAAACACCAGCGATAAAACCGTTCCGAATATGCGTTCTCCTGTTTTCATATTATTTCCTCTTTTCGTAAAAAACATCATTTGTTATTTTATCACAAACACCCCGAAGAAGCACATTTCCCGGGGTTTTTGCCGTGTAATTCAAAAAACTTTTTCGGGATTATTCTTCCCCTTTTGAATCCTTTGCGGCGGTGTGGGATACCCTGTCGTAAACCAAAGATGAATATCCGTCCACTCCCTCGAAAAAAATCCATTCGATAGTTTGATTGTCATCGGAAAACTTAACTTTGGCCTTTGCTCCGCCTTCGAGGTTCCATACGTATTTGCCGCCGTCCATGCCCGTATGCTCTCCTATTTCTTTTTCGATATCTTCGAGAGAATTGTCCCGGTCTAAATCCCGCCAGAAATAATCCAACGTTACCTGACCCGATTCTTCAATGTCGAACAGCTTAAAATATGTTTTTTCTTTGATCTCACATACTTTTTTCGCCTTTTCGATCATGGGTGAATCTTCTTCAAACGGAACAAATATCAGCTTTTCGTTTTCAATGGCCAATGTTCCGAATTTTGTTGCAGTTGCGGCAGGATAAAATCTCCGTTCCGCTACAAGAATCGTGTCGTCTTCAACACCCAAAACCGAATAATCATATCCGTATTCACCTTTTGACGTAAAAGAATTCAGAACATATTCCTTATCATTGTACTCATCATAAACATATGTAATAACCTGAACCATTCCGCTTCCGAACATTTTGCTCGAACAAAGATCGTCATGTCCGTCACCCGTGACGTCAAATCGTATGCCTGCAACGCCAAGGGGTTCACCCTGCATGGGCAGGGGCTCGGGTTCCGGTTCGGGCTTCGGTATTTTAATTGTTGTTTTTTGGCCCGAACATCCCAGAAAAACGATTATAAAAAGCAATGAAATTATATATTTCTTTTTAAAAAATTTCTTAACCATTTTACCCTCCTTTTTGCAGGGACGAATTAAATCTTATCCCGCGTTTGTAATGAGTGCAAAAATAACGGCTGCCGTCAGAATCGCAAATCCTATCGCCGAAATAACGGTCATTCTTTTATATGACAAAACATTCTCGATACGCGTTCTTACCTTTGCTCCCCCGAATGCCGAAACAAAAATATTCTTTCCGCCGGCATACTCAAGGAGTGTTTTGGCATATTCTTTTCGCTCGTCGCTTTCGTAATTTTTGACCGCCGTTTCATCGCAGGCGATTTCCAAATCCTCAAGAAAAGCTTTGAGGAAAAGCCACGAAAGCGGGTTGAACCAATGCACGCACGCCGCAAGAAATCCCAGCAGTCTCCAGAAATTGTCCCCCCGGCGTATATGCGTTTTCTCGTGTCGGATAACATATTTGATATTTGCTTCCGAAAAAGAATCGGGCAAAACGATTTTGGGTTTTATGATTCCGTATACCGCGGGACTGTCCACCTTGTCGGAAAGATAAATCCCGTCGGCTGTTTTCTTTGCGTCTTTTATCTCGCGTTTAGTTATAAAATAAAGAACCGCAAACGCGATGATAAGAGCAAGGGCAACCGTTATCCAGACATATGTTGCCACCGAAAAGACTCCTTCGAGAATATTTTTTTTGTATACCATCGGGGCATACGAATCCGCAAGCATCACGGCATTGGACGTGGATATTTTTATCGGGTCCAGCGGTTCGTAAACCGTCACGGTTCTCATTGTGAATTTGGAAATAAGCGTCATCAGGCTGTAGGGGTTGTTGATTCCGAAAGGAACGCACATTCTGAAAAAAGGAATTATCCACAAGAATACGCTCACTCTTTTGGGAATGACTTTTATCTTTCGTAAAATCAGAACCAAAAGCCCCATAAAAGAAGCGATAATGCTCATATTCAAAACCCAGTAGGAAGTGTTTTGAAACATCCGATTACCTCCGATCGATAAGATCTTTAAGTTCCTCGATTTCTTTGTCGCTTAATTTCTCATCTTCCAAAAGTGCCGAGAACAAAGCTTTTCTCGAGCCTTTGAAAAATTTGTTAAGTAACGATTCGGCTTCGTTTTTCTGGATTTCTTCGCGCGATACCAAAGGTGTGCACATAAATCCGGGTTCATCACGACGGATAAAACCCTTCGCCTCAAGTTTTTTGATAATCGTATATGTGGTGTTTTTATTCCATCCTATGGAATCGGCCGCAATAACGCTTATTTCCTTGGCGGAAATCGTTCCCTTTTCCCAAAGGATTTCCATTACTTTTGCCTCGCTGTCAAATAGTTTTTCGCTCATATTGTCTCCTTAAACAAAATAGACTATTGTTGTAGTCTATACTACAGCAATAGTCCAATCTTGTCAATATCTCTGTATGGATATTGTTTATCTGCCGGTTATTCGGCTTCTTTTTTCTTTCTGTGGAAGATTCTGTTTAAAAGCAGGAAAACACCGCCTGAGGCAAATAAAAGGACATAAACGATTACGCCAAAAATCAATGCGCTGCCGATACCGAATCCGTCGGCTTCAAAGAAACCGTATACAAAATATCCTCTGGTTTTGCCGAGAATAAAATCAAACAGGAAGTATGCCATAAGGAATACGGGATTTAACAGCATCTTGAAAATGGCTTTTCCCTTGCTGTCATCACAGAAAAGAATATAGAAAAGCATGAGGACAATCGGAGAAATTACGTGCAGGAAGAAAAACGCTCCCTTGAAATTAATTCTATATGCACCGGTAAGGCTTCCCATGCTGATTGCGAAAACAACAAACAATCCGACGCAGATGTTCCCGTAAATTCTGACGGGAAGTTTTTTATCTTTCAAATTAAGTATGCCGTCGGTGATTAACAGAATTCCCGTTACGGCATTGGAAATGCAGGTAAATTCCACCAAAAGTTCCGGCTCGGGCAAATATCCGATAAAAACCATGATGGGCATAAGAATACCAAAAACAATTTTAAAAATCGCAACTACTTTTTTCACTTTTTTGCCTCCTCTTCTGACTGTTTCTCAATGTTATTGCGAAGTCTTCTTTCTTCGTCTTCCCTATGCCAGAGTCCGCTGAAACGTGCTTCGGTTCCGATTTTTATTCTTTTGAAATTGGGAAAATGTCTGGATATGATTACCAATCCGATGAAAAGGAGCAGAATCGCTCCGAGTAGATCCCCTGTCATGGAAAAATAAACAATCGGAAAACTGAGCGATGTAAGTGATGTAACAACGCACAAATAATCAACCGCAAGCACAACAAGAACGGCGCAAAGCAGCATGATCAGGAAAACTTTGAAGTTAAAGCTCAGTATCAATCCGCCGAGACAGGCAAATCCTTTTCCGCCTTTGAATCTCAGATAAAACGGAAAAATATGTCCCATGACGCACATGACCGCGCAAAGGACAGCCGCAAAAGGGATGAGCGGGAATAATGTCCCGCCGAGCTTAAAACAAAAGAAAGATTTAAACATGTCAAAAAGTGCCGTGAAAACTCCGGCTTTCTTTCCGACATTAATTACTACGTTTGAGGCTCCGGCGTTTAGAGAACCGCGGCTTCGGATATCAAATCCTTTAGCTTTTCCGATAAAATAAGCCGGATTGATGCAACCTATCAAATAACACAAACAAGCCATTAACGCGACTTTCATATCATCTTACCTCCCGTATTAACTTTTCTCCTATTTTAACTGCTCCACTCGATTAATATTTCTTACCGATTATTCATTCTCTCTTCTTTTTTATCTTTCAGATACCATGCCAGAATATGAATTGCCTGCGCAAATTCTCCGCTTGCAATCATTTCTTCGATTTCTTCGCCCGTGCAAATTTCAACATTCAGGTATTCCGTCTCGTCAAGGGACTGAAGCGAAACCTTTCTGCAGTTTTTTGCAACGAACAGGCTTGCATAATTATCCGCCATCGTAGCATTGGACGGCACCCTCATGAGAAACTCCCACTCGTCGGATTCATATCCGGTTTCTTCCGAAAGCTCTCTCTTTGCGGCACAAAGCGCATCTTCCGCTTCCCGCGTGTCATCGCTTGCGTATTCCCTGCCGCCTTCTCTTTCGATACCGCCTGCGGGAAATTCGGTTGTGACCTTTCTGATTCCCTGCCTGAACTGACGGACACATATATAATTTCCGTCGGTATCCGATGCCACCACAACCACATAATCTCTTCTCGAATAACTGTAATACGGTTCGAATATTCTTCCGTCCGGATAACGATATGTTGATTTTCTGAAATCAATCCATTCGTCCTTTATAACATGTTTTGTTTCTATTTCTTCCCACGCAAGAGGATCTTTATCAAAATTTTGCGTTTCTTTATCTTCCACGGCCGCACCCTGTAATAATATTTTTTCTTTGTCGTTAAGACAGTCCGTTCTTTTTTATATTATCACATTATCCTCTTGTATATCATATTTTTTTCAAACCCGATTCTTTTACTCCAAAATCGGTCATTGAGGATTTCGGAAAATTTTATTTCCCGCCTTTCGTCTTTTTTATTTCGCCCCAGGCACCGATTAGTTTGTCCGTGCTCCATGCCGCATTTGCGGGAGAGGTGGACGGAAGGCAGATACATTCTTTGCCCAAAACGGGTTTTATGTATCTGATATACATTTTCTCGGCGGTTTTTCCGTTTACAAATATTTTTTTGACCTTCGATTTGTCAATTATTACGGACAAATCGTTTGCGATAACGTTTTTTATGCTCGCATCGGAAGATCCGATTATTTCGCATGAGGCGATTACATCCCAGACCGCTATACGGTTTCTTAAAAGAAATGCCTTCTTTTCTTCAATGCTCTCGGGGGTTTTTTCGCCGAAAACAGAGGAAGTTACCTTCCAGAATCTGTTTTGCGGATGACCGTAAAAAAATCCGATCTCTCTGGATTTGACCGAAGGAAAACTGCCGAGAATCAAAATCTCGGAATTTTCGTCAAAAACAGGAGAAATCGGATGTATAATTTTTTCGGAATTGCTTCTTTTCAATTACTTTTCATGCCTCATGCGGCTTCCCGGTTCCTTTTATATTTTATTTGTTTTTATATTTTTTATCAATCCTTATCGTCTGAGTCGGTCGGATTTCGGTCGTTTCGGGAGATTTTGGCCTTTTTCTCCTCCATCCTTGCCTTTTCCCAGCGAATAAGTGCCACGCCGATAATGATAACATATCCGATGATGCTTAAAAATGTGGGCGTTTCCCTGAAGAACAGAATGCCCCACAATGCCGCGAATACAACCTGAATGTAATCGAATACCGACAGTTTCTTTGCGGGAGCAAATTTG
The DNA here is from genome assembly GCA_017613435.1 of Lachnospiraceae bacterium. Taxonomy (GTDB): domain Bacteria; phylum Bacillota; class Clostridia; order Lachnospirales; family Lachnospiraceae; genus UBA3766. The sequence goes on from JAGADU010000001.1 coordinate 29,978, forward strand.
TACGCGGATGTAATCGCAAACTGTCCGACAGCCGCCGCCATTCCGGCCGCCACGAGTATCAGAAGCTGTTTTAAGCTCATCGGGCTGAAATTAAAAATCATAAACGGCAGCGTCAGCATGCATGAAAAGAGCGAAAAACATATGACGATAACCGGAGTTGCCGCACCTTTCCCCGTTGCCCTTCTGACAAAAACATATGCGCAACCCGCGCCGAATCCGCCGTATAAACCGATTAACGACGGGACGAGCACGAGGTTTCCGGGGGTCGGCCTTATTATGAAAGCCGCTCCGACAAACGCTATGAGAGTAGCTGCAATATCCGTTTTGGAAGGCTTTTCCTTAAGCAGGGGAATCGACAGAATTATCGCAAAAAACGGCGATAATTTGTTAAGCATGTTGGCATCGGCCAGCGCCAGCTTGTCGATTGCGTAAAAATTCGCAATAAGACCCGTCGTTCCGAACAGGCATCTGAAAAAAATGTCCGCCGCGAATTCTTTTTTTATCTCGAATTTCTGCTTTTTGACAAGCAGTGTCGAAACAGCTATCACCAATGCAAAAGCATTTCTGAAAAAAGCTTTTTGCATCGTGGGAATATCTCCCGAAAGTCTGACAAAGAAAGTCATAAGAGAAAAACCTGCTGCCGCGATAATTATGCAAATGATTCCTTTCAAATGATTTTTCATGTCAAAACCTCCGGAGTTAAAATAAGTTTTTTGTCACGATCCCGTTCCCGAATACTTTGATGCGCCCCACATCCATATCCTGTATGAAATGTAGAAGAAAATCAAACCGTAAACGGGCGAAAACCATGTAAGAAAAGGTATTTCCTGCGGTCTTAATATTACAAGACTCGGGAAATATGCGATAAACGCTATGGGAATTATAAAGGTAAAAATAATTCTGAAAAATATCGGGAAAATGGTTACGGGATATTTCGCATAATCCCTGAATTTGTTCATCGTAACCATGATATAACCCGAGTTGGTAAGGAAAAAGCAGCTTGCTGCCGCAATGTTCATAATGGCAACCATAAAGAGCGAAGCCGCGAATATCGCTACGATAAGAGCCGCGATATTAATGAATGTTACTGGCAAATCAAGCTTGTACCACGCATAAACGATGGTTCCCATTCCCACAAAAAACTGTCCGAGTCCCTTGGTGTCAAAATCTTCCGAAATGTAATAAAAGAAAATATTGATCGGTCTGAAACAGTATTTGATAAATTCCCCGTCGTAAACATAATGTCTTAAATGCCAGTTGTTGTCAAAAAGACACTGAAGCGGTGTGAGCGCAACAAGGGAGAAACCGTATAAGAAAAGCATCTCGTGGTAGGTCCATCCGCATACGCTCGGGAAATTAAGGAACATGATGTAAAATGCCAGAAGTTCGGAAATATCGGTTAGAATCATTCCTATCATCGAAATGATGAAATCCGAACGGTAGCTCATTTTGCTCTTTATGTCCTGTATGATTATTTTTCTGTATATTGAAATATAAAATCCGAGTCTTTTCATCTCAGCCTCCGTTCACGGTAATGACTCTTTCGGAGAGCTTCCAGAAAATCTTTCCGATAATCAGAAGCACAACCGCCCAAAGAATCTGTTCACCAAGCATGATAAACGATTCGCCCAATCCGAGTTCCTCTCCCTTTGTAAGGAAGGTAAGCGGCGTATTGTAAATCGCGTGGAAGGGCAAAAACATGGCTATCTTTTTGAGAGTCCCGGGGAAGAATGCAAGCGGAACGGTAGCTCCCGACAAAAAGAGCACGACCACTTCCTTCATGATGTTGATTCCCCATGTTGACTCCGTATAAAGACAGATGGTTCCGACAAAGAAATCAATGGCAAAATTGATTATCATTCCGAAAAGCGCAGCCGCCAGATAGAAAAGCAGGTTAACGCCCATGTGAATGGCGCCCTTGGTAATAATCTGCACAATGATAAATGTCGGTATAAAAGTCACAACGAATGCGCAAAGATTTCCGCCCTCGATTCCGAAAAGCAGATATTTGTCGTAAGATATCGGCTTTAAAAGATTAAGAACGATCTTTCCGCTTTGAATGGATCTGCCCATTTCCCATACGAGATAGGCTTCCATGAAAGTGAACTGAGCCGAAGCAAGCACCAGATAAATCATGGTGTCGTTGAAACTCATTCCGTTGATTGTGGCGTTGTCAACCGATGCGTAAATCGCGCGCCACAGGTTGTAAATAACTATCAAATATATGATGTTGCCCAGCAACATTACAAACGCAGCCAGCCTGAACTGCATGAAATCCATAACGGATGCCCTGACGAGTGCGCCATAAGCTTTTATTCTCATTTTTATCTCCTCTTTAGATCGGTTCAGTTTGCTTTCTTGAGATTTTCCGCATCCTCGTAAATCTTGCGGATTACGCTCTCCGTGGAAATTTCCTCAAGACGTACATCGTAAACTTTCATCTTTTCCTGGATGTGGTTTAAAACCTTCATAAGTCTTACCTGGGATTCATCGATAAGAACGCTGCACCAGCCTTCATCGCTTAAAGAGAATGTGAAATCCTTATCGGCAAAATCTTCTTTTACGATGGTTTCGACACTTTCAAGTTCGCTCTTTCTTTCTTCTTCGGAAAGTTCCTCGGGACGCTTTTTCGTCTTGATAAGAAGTGTTCTGTAAGCACCGAAAAAGCTTCTTAAATGTTCGATGTCGTTGTCGTAAAGCATGGTTCCTTTGTCGATAATTACTATTCTCTCGCAAAGCGCATCAACATCGCCCATGTCATGGGTTGTAAGAATAACCGTGGTGTTCTTTTCTTTGTTGAGCGCCTTGATAAGGTTTCTTATTTTGGCTTTCATCGAAACGTCGAGTCCGATGGTCGGCTCATCCAAAAATACGATGGGCGGATTGTGTAAGAAAGCCGCCAGAATATCGCTTAAAGTACGCTGGCCCAAAGACATCTGACGAACGGGTTTCGAATAGAGTTCCTTAATGTCCACAAGCGACTCGTAAAGAGTCAGCATGTCCTTGTAATCCTTATCCGAAATGCCGTAGATATCTTTTAAAAGTTTGAACGATTCGATTAAGGGAAGCGACCACCAAAGCTGCGATCTTTGTCCGAAAACGACTCCGATGTTCTGCGCGTTCGCGGTTCTGTTTTTGTAAGGGATTTTGCCGTTTACGACGATTTCGCCGCGTGTGGGTTGAAGAACACCGGTCATCATCTTGATGGTGGTGGATTTGCCGGCGCCGTTGGGTCCCAAATATCCGACAATTTCGCCGGGCTTTATATTCATGGACACGTTGTTTACGGCTTTTATTATTTTGTAATCTCTCGAGAAAAGATCCTGAAAGCTCCCCTTTAAGCCTTCATGTCTGTTTAATACCTTAAATTCCTTGTCAACGTTTTTCAGTTCAATTACGTATTCCATTATTTACCCTTTCTTCGAAATAAATTCGTATGTTTCTTTCATCTTTTTATTTGAATTTTTTTACCATAAATACATCGTCCGAATAAGTATTGTCATCGTATTTGTTGGCGTTCGGTTTTCTGCCCGATTCCCTGAATCCGAAGCTTTCGTACATATGCTTTGCTCTTTCGTTTTTGTCCACAACGATTAACTCCGCCTGCTCGAATCCCGCTTTTTCGATCTCTTCAAGCATAGCCCCGAACATGATTTTTCCGATGCCCGCTCCCGTATATTCCTGCAGGAGCGCGATTCCGACATTTACCCTGTGTGCGTATCTTCTGCTGCCGGATACTTTTTCAAACGAGCAGTTTCCGACATGTTCGCCGTCAAGAAATCCGAGGATAAGCATTCCGCCGTCGGACTCGTTATGGCTGTTTATGAATTCAAGTTCCGCTTCGAGGCTTAAATCCATTTCATCGCCTTCCGCCATCAGAAATCTTGTTTCCGAGCATGCTTTTTTAATATAATGTCGTAACATTTCGGCATCTTCGTCCCTCGGAGCCCGAAGAAGAAGTTCCCTGCCGTTTAAATCATATGTTCTTTCTTCAAAAATCATTTTTCTCCTCCTTTTGCGGTGACGGTGTCAGGCATTTTTCCAAACGTTTTTTCTTTCAATGCCCGATGTTTTTCAGATAGCAGTATTCGTAAACCTTCTTAAATCCGAGCTTCTTGTAAAGACCGATGGCAATTTCGTTATCCTTAACAACCTGAAGATAAGAAAAACGTGCGCCCTTTTCCTTTGATTTTAAAATCGCTGCCAGACAGGTTTTCCTGCCGAGTCCCAGTCCGCGATATTTCTCATCCGTTATGACATTATGCAAAAGACTGTATCCGTCTTCGATCGCACATGACGCAACCGCTGCCGTCTTGCCCTCGAATAAAGTTCTGACATATAATTTCGTGACCTTTGTGTTTTCATGAAATTTTTTATATGCCTCTATCTTTTTTTCATCCGTAAATCCTTCGAATTCAAAATACGGCTCGTACCAATCCGTTGGGGAATCACTGAAAATCACATCTTTAAAGATTTGCGAATTGTCATTGATTCCTTCGTCTGCCAAAACCTTTTTAAAATCCCCGCTTTCGGTATCAAGTATCATAACGTCCGACGGAGTTACCACCTTATATCCCTTGTTTAAAAGGTATTTTGACAGTTCCTCGTCCGCTTCAGTCACCTTGAAATTGCAGGGAATACCCTTGGATGCGTAAAGGTTCTCGCAATAATTTACCTTATCCGCCATTCTTTTGGTCGAATCCTCGTATATTACGACGGAGTTCGCCCTTCCGGTATATCCGTTTCCGAAACGGATTTCCCAGCCGTCATATTCGAGGGTTTCCATTGCTGCCCAGCCGTTGGCGGCCTTTTTTTCCATTTCTCTTATTTCGTTTATATTCATTTTTTCACCTTTTTCCTTTAAACTTTTCGTTTCATGCTTTTTAAAACCGAATTCTTCGGATTTTATCTTGCCCACCTGTAAAGTCCGGCGTAAATTCCGTCCTTTGCCATCAGTTCGTCATGTGTGCCGGATTCCTCGATTCCTTTTTCCGTGAGTACGAGAATCCTCTCGGCATTTTTAATCGTGGAAAGTCTGTGTGCGATAACAAAGGTCGTTCTGTTGACCGCAAGTTTTTCGAGGGATTCTTTTACGATGTTTTCGCTTTCGTTGTCAAGCGCACTCGTTGCCTCGTCGAAAATAAGAATCGGCGGGTTCTTTAAGAACACTCTCGCGATGGAAAGCCTCTGCTTTTGTCCGCCCGAAAGTTTTACGCCTCTTTGCCCTATATCCGTCTCGTAACCGTTCGGAAGCTGCTCGATGAATTCGTGCGCATTGGCAAGTTTTGCGGCCTCGATAACTTCTTCTCTCGTCGCGTTCGGTCTGCCGTAAAGAATATTGTCGTAAACGGTTCCTGCAAAAAGATATACGTCCTGCTGCACGATACCGATATTGTCCCGTAAGCTCTTAAGCGTCACGTCGCGAATGTCAGTTCCGTCGATTTTGATGCTGCCGTTCGTAACTTCGTAAAATCTCGGTATCAGGCTGCAAAGCGTTGTTTTTCCGCCGCCGGAGGAGCCGACAAGCGCCACGTATGCGCCTGCTTTGACATCAAGACAGATATGTCTTAAAACTCTGTGCGCGCTGTCCTTGTATTTGAAAGAAACATCCTCGAAACTGATGTTTCCTTTTACGTTCTTTAATTCAACGGCGCCCTCTTTGTCCTCTATATCGGGCTCGATTTCAAGTATTTCCATAAATCTTTCGAATCCCGAATAACCGTTTTGGAACTGTTCCGTAAAATCGATGAGCGTTCTGATGGGGTCCGTAAAAACATTGATGTACAAAAGGAATGTAACAAAATCCGATACCTTAACCAGATCCTTTGCCATAAGAACTCCGCCCGCCATGATAACCGCCGTGTTGATAAGAAGCGTGAATGCCGTCATTCCGGAATGGAAAAATCCCATATAGAAATAACTGTGTTTCTTGGCTTCGAGAAATCCGTCGTTTCCTTTTTTGAATTTTTCGTTTTCGATGTCTTCGTTGGCAAAAGATTTTACGACTCTGATACCGGAAAGGTTGTCCTCGATCTGCGTATTGATTTCTGCAATTTTAACCCTGTTTTCCTTAAATGCCCTTTTCATGCGTCTGTTCAGAACAAACGCGAACGCAAACATAAAAGGAAGCAGTATAAACGCCGCAAGCGTAAGGTATTTGCTGATGCAGAAAAGTATCACGAACGCACCGACTATTTTTATAAAAGAAATCGCTATGTTTTCCGGTCCGTGGTGCAAAAGTTCCGTAATATCAAAAAGATCGCTTGTGACTCTACTCATAAGCGATCCTACCTTTTGCTCGTCATAAAACGAAAACGACAGTTTTTGATAATGCGCGAATATTTCGGATCGCATATTGTATTCCATCCTCGCACCCATTACATGGCCGACATATGAAATGTAATAATTTGCTGCAAGCTGAATCAAAACCAGCACAATAAGAGTAATTCCGATAAAAATTACATGTCTCAATGCGGTTTCGTGATCCACCTTTGTTATATTTACCGTAATATATCTGACTGCCAGAGGTATTACGAGACTGATAGCGGAGGCAAGAAACGCAAAGAACATATCAAGCATAAAAGTGCCGATATAAGGCTTGTAATAGCTGAGTAATTTCTTAAGATTCTTTTTCATTTTTCTCCTCCTCTCCTTTATTTTTTGAGTTGATTTCCGTCTTCTTTATGGTTTGAAAGTATATTACACGACAAAATGTAATAACACCCCAAATTTTACATAATTTTATAACAATTTTACACTCATGTAATATTGTGGTAAAATTGCAGTAAATATTTGAATTTTCGGCTGTTTTTTTAGTCATTATTCAGGCACTTGTGAAAAAATGTTTGAAAAATCCGGCGAATAAAAACCGGTCGCAAAAGGCAGGGCAGTTATGATTCAGGAATGGAGAGGCTTTATACAAAAAAGAACAAACGGTTCGGAAAAGGTCAATTACGACGATCCGAATTTCCCTTCGTATGTTTACAGAGGATATGTTTATCCGTCGTCAACATGGGCAAACGACGCGCATTATCACGATGACATCGAACTTTTGACCGTTACGAACGGATATCTTTCGTACAGCATCAACGGCAAAGAAATTCCGCTCGACGAGGGCGATACGATATTCGTCAATTCGAGGCAGATTCATTTCAATGCACCGAAAAGACCCGAGAGAACGGATTATGTCATATGTATTTTTCACCCGAGAGTCCTTTGCGCATCGAATGTTGTAGAAAATAAATACATAAAAGCGATTACCGACAATCCCAATATTCCCTACATCAGATTCAAACATACGGAAGAAACGGGAAAAAGGGTGTACGAAACAATGCTTGATACGCCCAATCACCTCGGGAACGAATTCATGCTGACAAAACATTTTTTTGATATCTGGGAACAGGTCATAAAGGTTTGCGGCGATTTGGAACACAACAACAAATATTCCGATTCGCAGGTGGATTCGCTCAAAGCCATGCTTACCTTTATCCAGGAAAACTACGATTCAAACATCACATTGGACGATATCGCGCAGGCCGGCTCGGTAAGCAGAACCTTTTGCAATAATCTTTTTCACAAATATACCGACCAGACCCCGATCGAAAACCTGACGCGCTTCAGGGTCAGCAAAGTGGCGGAACTTTTGAACACCACCAATCTTTCGATGTCGGAAATCGCATATATCACGGGCTTTTCGAGCGCAAGCTACATGGGTGAGGCTTTCAAAAAATATTACGGCGAATCGCCAAGAAGCTTCAAATCCAACAGCGTGCATACAACGCCCGCGGAATTTTACAACCGTTAACCCCAATCAGCAAGGCGGTATATACAAAAGACGGATACTGAATTAAAATAATTATCGGCTCATAAATATTACACGAAACGGAAAAAACTTATGAAAAAAGGTCTGATTCTCGAAGGCGGGGCAATGCGCGGAATGTTTACCTGCGGCGTTTTGGATGTTTTTATGGAAGAAGGCATCACTTTTGACGTTGCTGCGGGAATTTCGGCAGGCGTCGTTTTCGGCATCAATTACAAATCAAGACAAATCGGACGCGGAATCCGCTATAACAAAAAATATGCGATGGACCCGCGTTTTTGCAGTTTTCGCTCGCTCATAAAAACCGGCGATCTTTTCGGTGTTGATTTCTGCTATCGCGAAATTCCCGAGAAACTCGATCCTTTCGATGCGAAGACTTTTACGGAAAATCCGATGGAATTCTATGTCGGCGCCACCAATCTCGAAGACGGAAAAGTGATTTTCCACAAATGCAGCGACGGCGGCGAAACGGATGTGCTTTGGATGAGGGCTTCGGCATCTATGCCCGGCGTATCAAGACCGGTACAGGTTGACGGATACACCTTGCTTGACGGCGGAATCGTCGATCCCATACCCTACGATTACATCGAGAGTTTAAATCTCGATAAAAACGTGGCGATTCTCACGCAGCCCGCCGATTACGTAAAGAAAAAAACCAAGGCGATGCCTTTATACAACTGGTCGCTTCGAAAATACCCCCATATCGCAAAGATCATGCGCGAGCGCCATATTCTTTACAACAATATGACAAGCGAAGTAAAGGAAAAGGAAAAAGAAGGAAAGCTTTTTGTAATAAGACCGCCCGAGTCGCTTGGAATCGAGCGTACGGAAAGGCACCCCGAGCAGCTTGAGAGGGTCTATCAGATCGGACGAAGCGAAGCATACAAAAGACTGGATGAACTAAAAAAATACCTCGGCGAATAAGATTGCGGTATTCGAAGAAAAAAACCGGCGGACAGGCCGGCATGTATCCCAAGAAAAAAGCCTGACATTTCGGTGTCAGGCTTTATTTTATCTGAATTTCAAATCCGGATGTTCGTCATAATATTTCTGTTTGTCTTTGTACATATCTTCATCTGCTTTTCTTAAGGCTTTTCTTATATCGAGTTCGCTATCGTCGAAACAGCTTCCTATCGCAAAACTGACCCTGGTCTGCGCTTCGGAAATGCTTCTGACCTGTTGAACTTTTCTTTCGAATTCTTCCTTGTCGTCATTTACCGTAAGTACCATGAACTCATCTCCGCCGGCACGGTAAATTTCGTCGTCAACGAATACCTGTCTTAAAACGGCGGAAGCTTTTTTAAGGAAACGGTCTCCTTCAAGATGTCCTCTGTTGTCGTTTATGGTCTTAAGTCCGTTCAAATCCGCGAAAAGAATTCCGATGGATTTAACCGTTCCTTCCTTTTGCTCGTCAAATTGCGAAACGCGGTTATTCATTGCGTTTCTGTTAAGGCTTCCCGTCATAAGATCCATGGTTCCGAGAATCTCAAGGCGCTTTAACATCTGATAATTGGCTATTTCCGATGCAATGAAAAATGTGGTGAGTTCAAGTACTTCCTTGATTTTAACCGTATTTTTGATATCAAAATTGGTTGCCCAGATATATCCTAAAGTCTTTCCGTTGTATCTTAAAGGGAAAAGAACCATGCTTCCGACGTCATAGGATTTTAACGAATCGTACCATTCGGGGTTTCTCTCTTTGATTATCTGCATATCCTGCTCGTTTTTGATTATAAGGCAGGTGCTTCCCTCAATGGTATCTTCCCATGTGAGCATCAGTTTGTAGAATTCTCTTCTTAACTGTTCGTCCGTTAAAAATTTGGGGAAACCGGAAATAAACGCATCTCCTATAACATTACAGGTTTCATTCTCATCGTCTATTGTAAGAATACAGCAGCGGCGCGCTACGCATATTGCGAGAATGTCTGATGTTACTTCCTGTAATGTTTTGAGAAAATCGGTTGTTCCGCGAAGCTTAATACATGTCGAAAGAACCGCCAGGGATGTTTCCGGCGAAATATCGGACATTCGTTTCGCATTTGCCGCGGG